>JAUWWC010000004.1 GCA_030617105.1 Candidatus Nealsoniibacteriota bacterium | reverse complement strand
TCTGGTGTATCAGCTGTTCTGCCAAGAGCACTGCTGAGTAGCTAAGTTGGGAAGGGATAAGCGCTGAAAGCATCTAAGCGCGAAGCCCACCACAAGATTAGGATTCATAGATTCCTCGAAGATGACGAGGTTAATAGGCTGCAAGTGTAAGCCCGGTAACGGGTTTAGCTGAGCAGTACTAATAAATCATTTTAGGTTGGCTAACAATTAATGCTAGTAATATATTGTGGCTACTATAAGGGAGTTATACTGAGAGTGCTCCACCCGATCCCATTTCGAACTCGGAAGTGAAATCTCTTAAGGCCGATGATAGTCCTTTTGGGCGAAAGTAGGTAGCTCTCTTATAGTGGTCATAATAAATAAAAAAGCCCCTTTGATTTCCTCAAAGGGACTTTTGGTTTCTGCTCGTGTCGGTTGACCTCAATTTAATTGTCAAACCATCCACTTATTTACCAAAATTGGTTTTTGAGCATTTTTCACTCCTTTTTCCGTAGGTGACCATCGTTATGGTCCCCAGGCCGGCGCCGAGTTGTATCAGATCGACAATAAATTAAGAGATTCACGCGAACTTCTCACATACATAGATAATCACCTCCTTTCATGGGCTCGTTTGGGGTTATATGTTGTGAATTGTGCTGTTTCAATTTTATCATATATTAAAACCTTTGTCAAGGGTTTTTGCTAAAAATCTAAATAAAAGGTAAAATAAGCATAATAATCATGAGATTCTCTTTTAAGAAAAACAAGATTTTGATAACAGTTGTTATGGTAGTTTTGCTTGTTTTTTTATTGAATTTTTTCCAGAAAGAAGTAAGAGAGTTTTTTTATTGGTTTTCTGCTCCGATTCAGAAAGTTCTTTGGGGAGCAGGGGAGAGCACTTCTGATTCTTTACAAAGCATTGTGCAAGTAAAAATATTAAAACAAGAATTAGATGAACTTAAACTTGAAAATCAAGAACTGCTTGGTCAGATTGTTGCTTTGAAAGATTTAAAAGAAGAAAATAAAAGTTTAAGGCAGGCATTAAATCTTGAGCTTCAAAAAGATTTTAAACTTGCTTTAGCTCAAATAATTGGCAAAGATATTTCCCAAGATTTTATTTTAATTGATAAAGGTTCTGAACAAGGTATTTTACAAGCAATGCCAATAATTACTGAACAAAGAGTTTTAGTGGGAAAGATTAGCCAAGTTTATGAGAATTTCTCAAAAGTAATACTTATTTTCCATAAAGAGAGTTCTTTTGACGCTAAAATACAAAAAGAAGAAAAGGATATTTCCGGAGTTGTGAGGGGGCAAGGGAGTTTAAGAATTTTGTTTGACCTTATTCCTCGCGAAGAAAACCTGTCTCAAGGAGATATTATTGTAACTACTGCTCTTGGAGGAATTTTCCCAAAAGGACTTTTGGTTGGCAAAGTCAAAGAAATCAAGAAAAGCGATGTTGAGCCTTTTCAGCAGGCAGAAATTGAACCATTTTTTGATATCTCGCAAACAGAGATTCTTCTTATTATTTTAGAATTTTAATGCTTAAAAAGATTTTAATTTCAATTATTGTTTTCTATTTTTTAGTTTTGCTCCAAACTAGTTTTTTGGTTCATTTTACTGTATTTGGTGCGGTTCCAAATATTGTTTTGATTTTAGTGATTGCTTGGAACGTTTTGGAGAAAAAAAGGAATTATTTTGGAATAGCAAATGCTCTTATTGCAGGATTCTTTTTAGATATATTTTCTAATCACTTTATTGGTTTTTATATTTTAATCTTAGTAGGATCAGCAATTTTTATAAAATTAATCTTTAAAAGATATGTTCGGATTCCGTTCGTTGATAAAATTTAAGAGAAAGAAGCCTCAGAAAGATATTGAGCCGCAAGAAGTTTTCTTAGACCAGCTTGCTCAGGAAAAAGAAGCAGAACTTGGTATGTCAGAGAAAAAATTAGAAGTTCCTGTTTCAAGAAAAATCCTTAAAGCCATTCTGCTTTTTTTTATTGTCTTTCTTTTTTTTCTTTTGGCTAAAACGTTTCAATTCCAGATTTTAGAGAATGAAAAATATTCTGCCTTAGCCAATCAAAACAAATTTATATTCCATTCAGTCATAGCAGTGCGTGGAGTAATCTATGACAGCCAGGGCGAGCAATTAGTTTTTAATGAACCAAGTTTTGATTTGATTTTAGACAGAGATAAACTTCCTGAAGATGAGTCAGAAAAGATGCGGGTTTTAAAAGAGGTGGAAGAAATTACTAAAGGTAATTATGATAATCTTGACCACCAGACATTGGTTTTACTTGAGACAAAGATTGATGACTTGCCTGGTTTTAAGATTAAACGTAATGAAGTTAGATATTATGTACAAGGTTCAACTTTTTCCCATATTCTTGGATATACTGGTAAGGTAAGTGATGAAGAATACGTTGGCAGAGACGGTCTTGAAAAGTCATATGAAGAGGTTTTAAGAAAAAACCCAGGAAAAACCAGAATTGAAAGAGATGCTTTTGGAAATTTATTATCAAAAGAAATAATTTCTCTGCCAGAATCCGGAAAGAGTTTAGTTTTGTGGCTGGATTCGGGTTTAGAAAAGAAAATTGAACAAGTTCTTAAAAACATTCTTCAAAATACAGGGGCTGAGAAAGCAGTTGGTGTTGCTTTAAATCCAAAAACAGGAGGAGTAATGGCTTTAGTTAGTATTCCTACTTATGATAATAATCTGTTTAGTAAGGGAGCTGACCAGGAAGCTCTTGCTAATCTTTTAACTAATCCTCAAGAACCACTTTTTAACAGAGCAATCTCTGGCCTATATCCAACTGGCTCTACTATCAAACCTTTAATTGCTTCAGCTGTTTTAGAAGAAGAAATAATTTCTCCTTTAAAGAAAATTAATTGTCAAGGAAAGATTATTATTCCCCATAGATATGATCCAGAAACTAGTACTGAAAAACAAGATTGGCGAGTTCATGGTTTAACTGATATGAGAA
Organism: Candidatus Nealsoniibacteriota bacterium; assembly: GCA_030617105.1. Classification (GTDB taxonomy): domain Bacteria; phylum Patescibacteriota; class Minisyncoccia; order Minisyncoccales; family GWA2-38-27; genus JAUWYA01. The sequence goes on along the minus strand of JAUWWC010000004.1, from coordinate 52,023 downwards.
AGGCAATTGCTGAATCCTGTAATGTTTATTTCTATACAATTGGAGGAGGGTATAAAAACCAAGAAGGATTAGGACCCTCAAGAATTAAAAAATATCTTGAACTTTTTGGATGGGGAAGCAAGACAGGCATTGACCTTCCAGCAGAAGCTAAAGGCCTTATTCCTTTTCCTGATTGGAAAAAAGAAGTTAAAAAAGAGAATTGGTGGGATGGTGATACATACAATCTTTCTATTGGACAGGGTGATATTTCAGTAACACCTCTTCAAGTTGCTGCTTCTTTTATACCTATAGCTAATAAAGGAACTTTGTATAAGCCAAAAGTTGTTAAAGAGATCGTAGATAGCAAGAAGAATCTAATTGAAGAAATTAGACCTGAGATTCTAAGACAAAACTTTATTAACCCAGAAAACCTTGAGATTGTTAGGCAAGGAATGAGAATGGCTGTAACAGGACAGGGAAGTCCTTATGCTTCAGCTGTTTTATTGAATTCTCTGCCAGTTGGAGTAGCTGCCAAAACTGGAACAGCTCAGACGCCAAAACCTGATTATTATCATAACTGGATAACTGTTTTCGGTCCTTATGAAGACCCTGAAATTGTCTTAACAATTATGATTGAGAATGTAAAAGAAGCTATGGTCGTTGCCCTGCCAGCAGCAAAAGAAGTGCTTGAATGGTATTTTACGAGATAAATGTTCTGTGGTATATTAAAATATGATGGGGATTATTGAGAAATTTAAGTTTATTAAACCAGGGGAGGTCAGGACAAGATTTGCTCCTTCTCCAACTGGTTTTCTTCATATTGGCAGTGCTAGAACTGCGCTTTTTAATTATATTTTTGCCAAGAAAAGTAAGGGTAGTTTTATTCTAAGAATTGAGGATACTGATGTTGAAAGGTCTAAGCCAGAATTTGAAAAAGATATTATTGAAAACTTAAAATACATGGGAATTGAAAAGGATGAGGATATATACAAGCAGAGTGAAAGGCGTGATATTTACGCAAAGTATTTAGAGAAGCTATTAAAACAAGGCAAAGCTTATTACTGCTTTTGCTCAGAAGAAGAATTAGAAGCGCAAAGGCAGGAACAAATGAGCAGGGGATTACCAGCTCGCTATAATGGAAAATGCTCTAATCTTTCTTCAAAAGAAGTTAAAAACAAATTAGCTCAAGGCCAAAAGTGTATTATAAGATTTAAGATTCCAGCAAAAAAGGTTTCATTTGAGGACATGGTACGAAAAAACATAGAGTTTGATAGTAGTTTAATTGGTGATACTGCTATTGCTAAAGATTTGAAGAGTCCTTTGTATAATTTTGCTGTTGTAGTAGATGATTTTGAAATGAAAATCAGCCATGTAATTAGAGGAGAAGATCTTTTACCTAATATCCCAATCCAGATTCTCTTGCAAAAAGCTCTTGGTTTTCCTAAACCAGAATATGCGCATTTGCCTTTAATTTTAGGACCAGACAAAAGTAAATTAAGCAAAAGGCATGGAGCAGTATCCATAGGAGAATACAAGAAACAAGGTTATTTGCCAGAAACCTTAATTAACTTTTTAGCTTTTCTTGGATGGAATCCAGGAACTGAAAGGGAAGTTTATTCCTTAGCTTCTTTAATTAAGGAGTTTTCAATAGAAAGAGTTCAGAAAGGAGCAGCAGTTTTTAATATTAAAAGATTGGACTTTCTAAACGGCTTTTACATACGTCAGAAATCTCCTGAAAAATTAACCGAGTTATGCCTCCCTTACTTAATCCAAGAGGGATTAATAGAGCCAGTTTTTAAAACAGAGCAGTATCCTCCGGCTTATGGAGGGATGAGTATTACCCAGGATTATAAGGTTAATGAAACAAAAGAGAAAGTAGGTTTTGATTATCTTAAAAACATTATTGCTATTTATCAAGAACGGTTGAAAAAACTTTCAGAAATTACTGAATTAACTGATTTCTTTTTCAAAGATGAATTAAGGTATGATAAAAAACTTCTTCAATGGAAAGATATGACAGATGAAGAGATTGAGAGTTCCCTTGACAGATTAACAGAAGTGTTGTCTAAAATAAAAGACAAGGATTGGACAAAGAAGAGTTTAGAGAATATTTTAACATTAGAAGCAGAAAAGATAGGGGACAGGGGAAAGATTTTATGGCCTTTAAGAGCAGCTCTAACAGGAAAAGAGGCCTCAGCTGGTCCTTTTGAAATCGCTGAAATCTTAGGAAAAGAAAAAACCCTAAAGCGCCTCAAAGAGGCAAGAGAACTATTATGAAACATTTGTTTTCTTTTTTAATATTTTTAATAACCATGGGGTTTTTATTGAGTTTTAGTTTTTCTGTTTTAGCGCAAGAAACTCCTGTGCAAGCGCCAGAGACCTTAGAAGAAGCAAAATCATTAGGTCAGAGGATTTTAACTGGTTTTCCAGAAACATTTAAGAGTGTCTGGCAGGAAGCTGTTGTTTTCTGGAAAAAAATGCTAAATTATGTTTCACCATGGTTTAAAAGTATTTGGAATAGTATATTATCTCTTTTAGGAAAAGAAGTTGAAAAAAGAAAACCAGAAGTTGAAGAGGAATTTAAAAAGGAAACACAAGAAATGAAAGAAGAGATTCCAAAAGCAGGTAAATCTCTATGGCAGCGCTTCAAAGAACTCATTTATTGACGGATTTTTAGATATATGATAGACTGCTAATATGTTAAGCTCTTTGTAAATAAAATAAAAACAGAATAACTGAATGAAAGGAGAAACAAATGTTTGAAAGATTTACAGATAGAGCACGAAAAGTAATGGCCTTAGCGGATCAAGAAGCTCAGCGCTTCAATCACAAATACATAGGCACTGAACATGTTCTTCTGGGCATACTTAAAGAAGGTCAAGGAATAGGGGCTACAGCTCTTAAAAATCTTAATATTGATTTATTAAAAGCAAGGACAGAGGTTGAAAAAAGAATCAAACAAGGTCCTGATATTATAATGAGTATGCGTAGACTTCCTCAAACTCCCTTTGCAAAAAGAGCGATCGAGTATGCCATAGAAGAAGCCCGCAGTCTAAATCATAATTATGTTGGCACTGAACATTTATTACTTGGATTGCTCCGTAGACCTCCTATTGGTACAAAAGGATATAAGAATACTACAGCAGACAAAATATTACGGAGTTTGGGTATAACGATCAAAAAAGCCCGAGCTGAAGTTTTGAATTTATTAGGAGTTGCCAAAAAGAAAAAGAAACATAAAATCAAAAAGCTCGCAACAAAGAAAAAACAAAGACCTGTTAAATGCGAATTTTTTGAGAAGCAAGAATTTATAATTCAAGAAACAGGGGCCGGGGTCCAAGAAATACAAAAGACAACACCAAGGGGTTCTATGTCTGACGAGGAAGTAAAAGAGGCAATCGCAAAATTTCTCAGCGATAAAGAATTCGTTCAGGCGACAGAATGTCCTATAGAACCTTTTAGAAATTTAAAAACTCCGCTTATCATTACCAAAATCACAGTTTGGTACAGAGATAAAGAATAGTTTCCACAACAAGCCCGTAAGGTATCTTATGGGCTTTTCTTTTTTTCCACTTGACAGGGGTTAGGGGAGAGCGTTATTATTAAGTATAAAGAAGTGAGTATAATAACCCTTACACTCATAACAATATGCAGAAGATACAACTTCCCTATTTAGATGATTTTTTTCTAAATCTTCAAACAAACAATCGTTCAGAAGAAACTCTTTATAATTACGAGCGAGATTTGGAAGTGTTTCAAAATTTCTTAAGGGAAATAAATATTGATTTTGAGAAAATTAATAAAAAAACTATTCTTAATTATAAAGCTTATCTAACTTCTCAAGATCGAGAAACACCAAGATTTCAGAAAGGAAAAAAACGACTTAGCAGCTATTCAATAAATAGAATGTTATCTGTTGTCCGCTCTTATCTGAAATTTTTAATCGATATGGACTACAAAGCCCCTGTTTCTCCTGAGGCCATTGGATTAGTAAAAACTGAACGGAAACACCCTCGGGTTTCAGAATTTGAAGAAATAGTGAAATTAATTGAATCTCCTACTCAATTTGAAAAAAATAATGTTATTGCTTTAAGAAATCGAGCAATGCTGGAAATGTTATTCTCTACAGGAATGAGAATCTCCGAACTTATAAATTTTAGAAAAGAGCGAATTGATAAAACTGGGCGTGTTTTTATCATGGGTAAAGGAAGGAAAGAGCGATTTGTTTATTTAACTCCAAGAGCTAAAAAACATCTAAAAAACTATTTGGAAGTACGTGGAACAACAAAGTCCCCTCACCTTTTCATCCCTTATAGAGGAAAAAATATTCGTGATAAAAATAAAAAAATCTCTCCAAATTATTTACAGGAAAAAGTTAAAAGATATCGGGAATTACTTGGTTTAAACATTCCTATTTCTTGCCATGGCATCCGTCACGGCTTTGCAACCTATATGGCTGAAAGCGGCGCAAGCGTGGCAGCGCTTCAGATATTATTAGGACATGAGTCTTTAGATACCACCACGCGCTATGTAAATGCATCTGATCGTTTCGCTGAAAAAATCCATCGTAAATACCATCCTCTAAAAGAATAAAAATATGCCTTCTCTATCCAGCAAATCAAAAGCCTTACCTTGGAAAGATTGGGATATAGTAGAGAAAAAGATTAAAGAAGAAATGGATTGGCTACGAGGCGCCATAGATACTTTTTCCAATAAAGAAAAAAGTGCTCCTATGGGCTGTCGGGAGTGCTTCCTTCGAAGGATTGCTATTTTAATTGTTTCAGGACAAGTTAAAGCTAGGCAAATCAGAAAATCCTCGGGATTAAAAAGCTTTTGGCTTGATAAAAGTAAAACTAACAGAAAGAATAGGAAGAAAATGCATCACGGTTCAGATTGGCATAGAGAGACTATGGAAAAAATCGAGAATCACTTTTTACGTCTAGGTTATCAGGTGGCTCGGGAGCCAGATTTACATCAAGGTCGTGCCGATTTGGGGGTTTATAAAAAAGGTGAACCAGATTTATTAATCGAGGTAGGAACAACCTCTTTCTTTAAACTTTGGCTTAACCTAAAGACGATGAGGCACTCTGTTTATTTGATTATTCCTGACGACCATAAACTAATAGAATTCACTAAAAAATAATAACCCACTCCCCTATTTAAGGGAAAATAAAAGGGAAATTTTTTAGAAAATAGTCTAGAATTGCTATTTTAACGCTCTGAGAGCCATTTTAAGCGTTTTTTTATCAAAAGAGGTGGATAACTCACACTCATCGTAAATTTCATAAAATGTCGCACAATAAAAAGACCCAAGGTTTTGCTTGGGTCTATATATAACTGCCTTTTTAGTCTGAACTAGAAACTTGGATTGGCATTACATTCATTAGTCGGATTGGCATAAAGCCCATTAAATCAATAAAAACAGGCATTTGTTTATTTACTTCTTCGTCAAATTCATCTTTTGCAACTTGGACGTGTTGCGGCACTTTGAAAGTAATTATATTTGCTTGCGGTCTTAATCCAAAACTACAAAGAAGAGATTTCTTTTCATGGTCTATTCTTCTGCTTAGAATCTGAAACACTTTAACAATCTTCTCGGATGGCAGCTGTTCACCATTACCATTTTCCGAGCTCCAAAGCTCAACCAATCTGCAATATTCTGTGCTTTTAGCTATCTTATTTACAATGTCTTTAGGTTTCACCTCGTTCCCCTTTCTTGTTATTAATTACTTTTACTTAATTTCAATTTCAGGATTATATATTTATACCTTAGCGAATCAAGGTTCTCGTCGAAGGCGAGGTTCTTATTTCAAGTTACTATCTGTAGTATACACCAATTATCAAAACTTGTCAAGCGAAATAAAAAGAGGGCCAATGATGGCGCTCTTTTTTTAGTGTTCTTCTTCGTCGTATTCTAATTCTTCTCTCTCCTCTATATTATATTTATCTACTTCATCCGACTCATCTGTTTCATTTAATTCATCATAATTATAAAAGTTTAATTTCTCTTGCAGCATTTTATTGTTAATTTGCTAATATTTACAAAAGAATCAACCTTTTTTAAATATTGTAAATATCATATACCAGCCAGAACTATTGTCAACCCCGTTAGAAGTGGATAACTTCTAACAGGGTCAAGAGCAGTTATTCACACCTCAGATCTCTTTTTTAATTGGTTTCATCGCTAAGAAAAGGCTTTTAGGATTCCAATTTTTTAGAAATTTCCTTTTCAAGGTCAAAAAATTCTTGCTGAAAAATTTTTCAGTGTGGTGTTTTTTTTGTCTTAAAAAAGCTCGTACAGGATTTAACCCAAACGAGCCTTGGTGTCACGGACAGTCAAACTGAAGTTAGTCTTGCTCAACGTCCCTGTCGTAATGCGCCCTGATACGAACATGACTGCAGTACCACTCGATGATAAAAAGGAGCAAAGCTACGAAACCGGCTGCCACGATAGCAATCGTGGGCACCATTCCGATCATTTTGGGAAGAGGACCCGTTCCAATACTCCCGGGAAAAGAACCCTGCCCCATACTGAGCCCGAGGGCCATACCTCCGATGAACATCACCGTCATGATACAAATAGTGACGGACTCACCAAAAAGGTAAATACTCTTTGCCGTCTGTTTTTTCTCAGACATTTTACACCTCGCTTTCTTTAATTAAATTGCCAATGAACTAATTAAACTGGTTAAATAGCAAGAAATAAATCTGTTTTTATTTTCTACCTACATTATATCATACTGGTAGAATTTGTCAAGCGTTTTGGGGTAAATTTCGGGGATTTAATTTCTTTTCAAAACCCTCACAATCCCCTTCTCTACTCTTGACAAAATTAAATTAATTGTATCATTTATTTTACTTAATTGTATCATTTTGAAACAAAAAAAATGCAAATAATTCATAAAAGCTTGACAATTTTGAAAAGTAGGTGTATAATTGAATCGTATAGTTCGTTAAGTAAAAGAAATGGAAAACTTTATGAAAGGGTAAGAAAATGAAAGAAAAGCTATTTATGATTATTGCGGTAATAATTTTGTTTTCAGTTTCCGCAAAAGCCCAAGACTTCTTAAAGATGGGAGTTTATGCGGGTGTTTCAGAAGAACCAAGCGTTACCACCTTCACAGGATTTAAGTCTCTTCCGAATAACTTCAACATATTCGGATTTGTAGACTTTATTTCAGAAGAAGGAGGCAGTGAAACTAATTTCACTGACTTTTATGGAGAAACCAGTCTTACCTATGAGTTTTGGAAAGAATGGGGAATAATGGCAGAGTTAGATGCTGGGTCTCAGATAGATTCTCTGGGAAGATTGGGCATAAGCTATCGTCCGCCAATTCTTGAAGACTGTGGAGTAAAGTTTAACTTTCTTCCTTATCGTTCTGATAATAAAGGGGGTCAAATCGGTGTCTCTTTCTACAAAGATATCTCCGAAAGGTTCTTTGTCGAAGGATGGGGAGATTTAGACCTTTGGAAACATGATTCAGATAGACCCGACACTACTTATATGTTGGAACTTCAGGTAGGAGCAAAGATAAGAGAAAATCTTTACTTTGTGGTTGAGTATCGTGTTAACGACTATATGAAAGGTTTTCGCAAGACAGATGATGCCATAGGCATTGGTTTAGAATATAGATTCTAAAATTGCGAAAGCTCAGAAAATTAACTACAGGCGATTCAAATGGATCGCCTTTTTTATTATTTAATTTAAAAATTTAAAGAGTTATCTTCCGAATCTTCGGTGGCGATGAGAGAAATCTAAAAGTGCTTCATCTAAGTCCTTTTCAGTGAATTCAGGCCAGAGTTTTTTAGTAAAGTAAAACTCAGAATAAGCAGATTGCCAAATTAAGAAATTGGAAAGGCGTTGTTCTCCCCCAGTTCGGATGATAAAATCCGGTTCAGGTAAATTAGCTGTCCAAAGATTCTTACTAATTAAATCTTCGCTAATTTCATTAACAGAAAGTCCTTTCTTAATAATATTTCTAACTGCCTGAACAATTTCTGGTCTGCCGCCATAAGAAATGCATAAATTCAAAATTGCTTTTTTGTTGTTTTTTGTCAATTCTTCTCCTTGTTTTATCTTTTTTTGAAGTGATTGAGACAATCTTTCTTTCTGACCAATTACTTGCAGTTTTATATTTTTCTGAACAAGTTCTTTTATATTCTTTTTACTTAGAACCCCCTCAAAAAGCTTCATTAAATATTTTACTTCTTTTTTAGACCTTTCCCAGTTTTCAGTAGAAAAAACATAAAGAGTCAGAATCTTTATTCCTTGTTTTCTACACCTCTCCCCTATTCTTTCAACATTATCTAATCCTTTTCTATGGCCCTCAAAAGAAAGCAGGCCTTTTTTCTTTGCCCATCTTCTGTTTCCATCAATAATGATTCCTAAATGAAATGGAATTTTTGGGGTTGACATTATATTTAGGTATTATAAGATAAAGATAGATCTTTTTCAAGTGAGTCATCATTTACCTTGAGGGAAGAGAACCACCCCACTTAGAAGTCTGCTCCTTCCTTTCCTCCTGTTGTACGTAAACAGGCTTCTAAAGGTTCTCTTTCCTCTTTATTAAAAAATCAGATTCCATTCTGGTTTTTTTTAATAATAACCAGGGCATTTTATATCCTAAGAAATAAACTAATTTAACTACTGTTTTAGAAAAAATGATTTTTGGGACAAAAAATCTTTTCAAAGCTCTTTTGTATTTTAGAAAATCAGGAAATGTCTCTAAAAGAATATTAGCTGCTAATAATCCCCAAATCACTCCCCCGCCAGACCATGGCTTTGTTAAACCAGTAGCTTCCCCGCATAAAGTAATTGAAGAATTTGATGGTATTATTAAACCCTGAGCAATTAATTTAGATTTCTTTTCAAGAGAAATCTTCTTGTTTTTTAAGAAATCATCAAATATTTTATTAGCTTGTTCAGGATTTGCCATTATTCCATATTCTATTTTAGAACCTCTTGGAATTTTCCAGATAAAACCATTTTTAACTGGCCAGGTTTCCACATAATTTTCAGAACAGTGTTTATGTACAAATCCTAAAATACCTAACCTATATTTGGGTTCTGGAAGGCCTAAGCTTTTTCTAACAATAGAATTAATCCCATCACATCCAATTGTTTTATCAAATCCTTCAGGCAAAAAAGAAACATTATGATTTAAAATAATTTCAGCTCCTGCTTTTTGAGCTAAATCAGCTGTTAATCTATCTAATTCAAAATGGCTCATTGCAAAGAAATCTTTAGAAAAATCAACCCTAATTGTTTTTTTAGGGAAATGAAGAAAAACATGGTTTATTCTATTTTCTATTAATTTTTGGCTTTGAGGTATAAAATCAAGGATTCTTTTAGAAAAAAGGCCTGAACAGACATCATTGCCAATTTCTTTTTTTCTTTCAAAAACAGTTACATCATGTTTTTTCTCGGAGAGCTTCCATGCTAAGTATAATCCAGATATACCTCCACCAATTATTGCAACTCGCATATTTTAAAAATAAGAACCTGATTTCGTCAGAACCTTGATTCGTTAATGTATAAATATATATTCTTGAATTTAAAAATTGGAAATTAAAAATTCTTTATTATATATCCAATAGCAAAGGATAGTAAAGAAATTAAGAAAACTGTTATAAATAGAATTATATCACGTTTATAACGTTTGACCAATGTTTGTATTTTTGATAACATAAAAAAATATGGCTAAAACAAAAGCAAAAGGAGCAACAAAATTAGGAAGAGATTCTAGACCAAAATATCTTGGCGTTAAGCTTTTTGAAGGACAAAAAACTAAGCCAGGAATGATAATTGTTCGTCAGCGAGGAACAAAGTTTTTGCCTGGGAAAAATGTAAAACGAGGAAACGACGATACTCTCTACGCAACAAAAAAAGGTTTAATTAAATTTAAAACAAAACGGATAAAACGTTTTGATAAATCTCAACGAACAGCTAAAGTTGTAAATGTAGAGTAAAAACTTAGCCGGGCTAAGTTTTGATGCTGGCTCTGATAAATTCTCTAAACAATGGATGAGGCCTTAAGGGCCTTGATTTAAATTCTGGATGGAATTGAGTAGCCACAAAAAAGGGATGATTCTCAGCTTCAATTATCTCTACTAAATCTTTCTCAGGATTCTTTCCTGCCATTACTAATCCGTTCTTTTCCAGTATCTCCTTATAATCGTTATTTAATTCATATCTGTGGCGATGACGTTCAGATACTGTTGATTTCTCATAGGCCCTGGCACTAATTGTCTTGGGCTTTATTTTACATTTATATGCGCCTAATCTCATTGTTCCACCGTATTTCTTTTCTTTTAAAAGAGTTTTTTGCTCTGGCATAACATCAATTACAGGTTCTTTGGTTTTTGAGAATTCAGTTGAACCCGCATTCTTTAATTTGCAAACATTCCTGGCAAACTCAACTACTGCTAATTGCATTCCCAAGCAAAGTCCTAAAAAAGGGATTTTATTTTCCCTGCAGAATTTAATTGCTTTTATTTTCCCTTCTATTCCTCTATTTCCAAAGCCTCCTGGAACAATAATGCCGTCGTATTTCTTCAATTCTTCAACTTGAACAGGTTTTTTCTCATATTTACTTGCCGACAGCCAGAAAATCTCCGGCTTCTTATTAAAAAAATATGAAGCATGCTTTACTGCTTCAATTACTGATATGTATGAGTCCATTAAACAGAATTTACCTGTTTCAAAATACTTTCCCACAATGCCAATTTTAACTGTTTCTTTAGCGTTCTTTATTGTTTTTACTAATTTTCTCCAATCCCTTAGGTCTTTTTTCTTTTTTATCTTTAAATCTAATTTCTTTAAAATTCGATTGCCTAAATTTTCTTTTTCAAAATTAAGAGGAACCTCATAGATTGTTTCAATATCTGGAGCTGAAATAACATCTTGCGGAGCAACATTGCAGAAAACTGATATTTTCTTTTTCCTGATTTCATCCAAAGCAACTGCTGAACGCGCCAGAATTATATTTGGTTGAATACCAGCTGAATTCAAGGTTCTAACAGCGTACTGCGTTGGCTTTGTCTTCATCTCTCCTATCATATTAGGCACAGGAAGATAGCTTACCAAAATAAAAAGCACATCTTTAGGATGGCTTAATTTGAGCATTCTGGCAGCTTCCAGAAATAGCATATTTTGATATTCCCCTACTGTCCCCCCTATTTCTACTAATACAAACTCAGATTTTGTTTTTCTTCCTGCTCGTTTAATTCTGGAAATTACTTCATTAGGAATATCAGGAACCACTTCTACGCACCTGCCATCATATTCTAAGTTTCTTTCCCTGTTTATTACTGCCTGATAAACCCTGCCAGTAGTTATATAGTTATCTGTATAAATATCTTCATCTAAGAATCTTTCATAATTTCCTACATCCTGATCGCATTCAATCCCATCATCAGTTACAAAAACCTCTCCATGCTCAATAGGATTCATAGTTCCAGCATCAACATTGATATAGGGGTCAATCTTAATCGCAGTAACCCTAAATCCTTTGCTTTTTAAAATTCTGCCAATTGAAGATACTGCTATCCCCTTTCCAATGCCAGACATTACGCCACCTGCAACAAAAATGTATTTTGCCATTATTGTTTCTCTTCTGTAATAATTACTCTTATTTCAGATTCTAAATTATGTTCAAATTTAACCTTTATTGGGAATTCACCCAGTTCTCCAATAGGTTCAGCTAAATCAATCTGCTCTTTTTTAACTGCAAATCCCATTTCCTTTAATTTTTCAGAGATTTTCTGAGTATTTATTTTTTCAAATAACTCTTGTTCTTCCCCGACCTTAACAAAGATTATTACTTCTAATCCATCAATGCTTGAGGCTTTTTTTTGAATCCCTTTTAATTCTTCTTCAACTTTTTGCTTTTCAATCTCTTTTTGCTTTTCAACCCATTCCAAAACCTGCTTTGTTGCTGGCTTGGCAAGACCCTTTGGAATCAAAAAGTTCCTGGCATAGCCATCTTTTACATCTTTGATTTCGTATTTCTTTCCCACATTCTCTACATCTTGGAGAAGAATTATCCTCATATTGTTTTATCTTACTCTACTCCTTTTATTATTTCAAGGGCTTTTTTAAGCTGAGGGTCTCTATCCTGCTCATAATCCTCTCCTGTCATTTCTACTTTAATATCTGGCTCTAAACCTTTATCGGTAATCAACTCGCCTTTAGGTGTTAGCCAATTAGCTATTGTAATTTTTAAACTGGAACCATCTCTTAAGCTTTCTAACTTCTGAACAGAGCCTTTTCCAAAAGAAGTTTCCCCAATTATCTTTATATTACGATTATCACGCAGAGCTGAAGCTAAAATCTCAGAAGCAGAAGCTGAACCCTGATTGATTAGAATCACGACTGGATAATCTAAAAACTTAGAATTACCCTTGGCTTTATACACCACTTGTTCTTCTTCCTTGCCAAAATCTTCAATAACCACGACTTGTCCTTTTTCTAAAAACCAGCCAGCAATATCTTGAGCTTTTTCCAAATAACCTCCAGGATTATTTCTTAAATCTAAAATTATCTTTTCACTTGGGCTTTTTAAGATGTGGGTTGCCATTTCTGTGAAATCTTGGTCAACTTTCTCAGAAAAGTGATAAAGCTTGATATATGCAATGTTTTCTTGTTTTAGCTCCCATTTCAAAGAAGGAATCTCAATAACCGCTCTTTTAATAGTAAAGTCCTTAGAAGTATCCCATTCATCCCGCATAATAGTTAATGTTACTTCTGTTCCTTTTGGCCCACGAATAAGAGTTACTGCTTCCTCAATAGTAATATCTATAGTTGAAACACCATCTATCTTTATAATTATATCACCTGGCCTAAGCCCAGCTTTTTGAGCAGGAGTTCCTTCTAAGGGAGCAATAACTTGAAGCTGGCTCTCTCTTATGCCAATCTCCATTCCAACCCCTTCAAATTCACCGCCTATATCTTCTAAGAATTTCTTAGTATCTCCTGGATTAAAAAATACAGTATATGGGTCTCCTATTGATTCTACCATCCCAGAAATTGCCCCATAAATTAGCTCTTGAATATTAATGTCTCCAGGACTAACATATTCTTGCTGAATCTTATGCCATGCCTCCCAGAAAAGAGAAAAATCAAGATCTTCTGGAGCGCAGAATTTACAAACAACTGTATTTTTTCCAACCAAAAACCCAAGACCAAAAACAGCAAAAACAGCCACTATTAAAACAATCTTCTTAAACAACGACATTATATCTTTATAGCAAAAATCAATTAGCAAATCAAATAAAAACAACGAGAATTTTCTCATTGTTTTTCAATGATAAATATGCGATCTTTTATTTTCTCAACACCCTTCTTACTGCTTCAAGAAAGACATTAGTGTTTTCTGTTTTAATTGAACGAAGACCTATTTTTCTAGCAAAAGAGGAGAATCTTTCCTTAAGAGGAGTTGTTTCTTCAATAATTGGCTTTTCTTCAAGTGGTTTTTCCTCTTCAGGAGGCGCTATATATTCTTCTGGCGCTATATATTCTTCTGGCGGCTTTCCCTCATGAAATTCATCTTTGTAAGGTTCTGTTTCCCCAGCAGGAGGCATATATTCTCCTTCTGGAGGTTCTGCTGGATGGGTTTCAATTTTAAATTGCTGACATTCTTCAGAGTGCTCTGGCTTTGAGCAGTATTCTTCGCATTCTTCTGGGGTTTTGCAGCCACCAGGTCCGTAAAATTCTTCTTCTGGACCAGGCATCTCGCCTGGAGGCATTTCTCCTTCTGGAGCAGGTCCATGCATGCCTTTTAACATTTCTTCTGCTTCTTCAGGAGTCATAAAGCCCTGTTCTACACCAAATTTAATACATTCTTCAGCATTATTAGGATCTTTACAATATGTCTCACATTCTTCTTTACCCATACAACCACCTGGCCCGCCCTGCATCATCATTTCTTTTTCTTCTGGACTAATCATTCCCATTTTTTCTCCAAATTCTATACACTCCTCCATATTATCTGGGTTCTGACAATAAGCATCGCATTCTTCCTTGCTTTGACATCCACCAGGCCCAGTAGTAAGTCCCATTTCAGCCATCTTCTTAGCATTTTCTGCTTCTTCTTCAGTCATAAAACCAGCTTTTACAGCAAAGTCAATACATTCTTGCATATGAGACAAATCATTGCAATAAGCATCGCATTCTTCCTGACCCTTGCATCAGCCTGGTCCTCCAGTCAAACCAGCTTCAAGCATTTTAAGGGCCATCTCTGCTTCTTTTTTTGGCATAAGACCATATTTTTTTGCAAACTCAATACATTCTTTCATATGGGCTGGGTCATCGCAATAAGCATCACAGGCCTGTTTCCCGCAGCATCCACCTGGCGATTCTCCACCAGTTTTTCTTATCATAATTGCTTCAGCTGCAGAAATAAGGCCAGCTGCTTCAGCAAAGCTAACGCACTCTTCCATATGCGCTGGTCCACAGCAATAAATATCACATTCTGCTTTCCCGCGGCAATTCGGATGCTTTGCTCCTTTTTTAATTCCTGATAATACTTTTTTCGCTTCCTCAAGTTCTTCTGGAGAAAGAACACCTGCTTCTTCAGCAAAAACAACACACATTTCCATATGTTCTGGCTCAGAGCAGTAAATATCACATTCTGCCTTGGTATTGCAAGGAGGCGGCGTTACCCCTCTTTTAATAGCAACGAGCACCTTTTTAGTTTCTTCAAGTTCCTCTGCAGGTATTAAATTATGTTTTTCAGCAAAAATAATACATTCCTCAAGATGAGAAATATCATCGCAATAAATCTTACATTCTTCTTGACTCCCGCAATTCCCAAGCTCAGGAACTGGATAATTAATTTCATCTTGAGCCAAAACCAAAACTGCGAAAAGACCAAACAAAGATAAAGATATTATAATAAAATATTTCTTCATATTTTTATTTGCGTCTTACTCAAATGGATTTTGATACGCCTCATCAAAAGGATTAACTATCTCATCAAAGGGATTGGTTGAAGGCATGTTTTCCATTGGATTAGAAACAACATCTCCTGCTTCTACTTGAGCAGCCACTCTCCCTATTTCTACTCCTTCCTCATAACCAAGTTTGTGTCCGTAATAGTAACCTCCACCAGCCACGGCTAAAACAACAATCACAAAAATAACAATCAATAATAATTGTTTTCTGTTTATATTACCCATATATTTTATTATACCATTAAAAAAAAGCTTTCCCTGTGGAAAACTTTTTGACAGAGATTTTTATTAAAGATAAAATAAAGTTAGCACCTTGTTACGGGGAGTTTTGAAATCAACTCTTAAACGAAAGGAGGTGAGGCAAAACAAAAAATCATATTTCCAGAACATATAGATGGATGCTGTACCTTTACAAGAAGTTGTTGTCCCGGCTCAAGCAGGAAGTAAAGCAGGCATACCCGCTGGAGTCGACTAATTAAATTTTGCCTGCTGATTGTGCAGCTCAGGCATGTTTGAGCCTAGGCGAAAAATAAGAAAGGTAAATGAAGAAGATGTTAAAGAAATGTTTATTTGCAATTGCAGTTGCAGTGGTAGCTTTGCTGGCAGTCACGTAATGTAAGGAAGCAAAAAAATATATTTTGTCAACCTAAGTTGATTTCATACTCCCCTTTCCAAAAAAACAAAAGAGATTGAAAACCCAATCTCTTTAAAATTTTTGTAATCGTTGCGCGAAACGCAACGATTTTTTTATTTTATTCATTCTATCAAAAAACAATTCTTTCAGCAATTTACTAAGGTATAAAAAAAAGCCACTACTCAATATTATGATAAAGAGAGAAGTGGCTGGTGAGAACATTACTGCTTTACTGCTCTTTGGGAGGATAAACCGCATTGTATGTCCGTTTGTCCCACGCATGAAATGTTGCTCTTCCGACGGCACGAACGGCACACTGAGCTTGTTCATTAAGTTTGTCGAATGTTACATCTCTTGTGTTGCATTTTTGATCAATTCCTCCTTTGTTATCTTTGGTTTGATACTTAGGTTTGAGGTCTATTGGGTCTAATTCTAATTTCATTTCTGTTCTCCTTTTAATTTAACTGATCTCTTAAAATAACTATCTCTATCATACACCCATTATTTAAATATGTCAACCCCGTTTAGAGATAATACGCCAAAGGCGTATGACGGTTGTCAATAGCAACCTATCTCTAACGGGGTCAAGCGATTTTGCCAGAATGAGAAAGTTCTTGTATAAAAAAGCCCAAGTGTTTAACTTAGGCTTAACGCGTAACTTAGGCTTAACGCGATTTGAAACTATTTTCTTGTTTATTCGATAGTTACCAGCTTTGACATTTTTCCCCAGAATGTTTCTTTGTATCCACTACTTGCAGGGGCTTTTTTGAAAACTGTCAAATATTGGTCAAAAGTTTTTGCTAATTTTTACATTTCAGCTAAGGCCATCTTTTGCAGAGTGTTTCCTCTAGAAGTTTTAATGAAAACTCTCTCCCATTGGTCAAAGGTTTTTATTAACTTTAGCTCTTTTATCTTAGCTAAAATTATTTCTTTTCCCATGTCTCCGGTAGGCGAACTGAATCTACTGCGATCTTCTTCATAAGCCCCCACTAAATTATCGGGAGATAAACTCTTCCAGATCTTCGTGGATAGCTTCTCTTGACAAATTACAATTGCTAAACTAATTCCAACTTTTTTCTTTAATTCATTAAACTTCATTTTATTTTCCCTTTCAAAATTTTCATTATTTTTTACTTAACGAACTATATCCATATGATACACCCATTATTTAAACATGTCAAACAAAAAACGACGAAAATCGGATTTGGTGGACTTCGTGAGATTCAGTTGGAACCAGATTATAAAGGAATTACAGCTTTGGCAGCAGTTAAAATCAGCTAATCTTGCTCAAATCTCCATTTAAAGCAACATCTGTCATTGCTTTTATTTCATCAAGATAAGACAGATTTTCTGGAATATCATTTAATAAAAATACCTTTTTATCGTTAACGTGAGCAAATCCAATTTCTACCAATGTATTACCGCCGATATAATTCTTAATTCCCTTTTTATCAAAATTACAGATAAGAACTGCATCTGAATTTTTAATGGATTCGTACCACCATTTGATATATCCGTATTTTCTTTTAATTTCGTAGTGCTCTGTTCCATTTTTCATTTCCTCTATTTCTGGAGCCGTTCCATCAGCAACCTTAAACATGTCTTTATGCATTGCAGGCTGATGACCTAATTTCTCAAGCTGATGATAAGTTTCAACTAATTTATTTGCAAATTTTATGCTTCCACAAAGTGTTATTTTCATTTTATTCACTTACAATATGAGTTAATAATTCTAAAGGATACTTTCTGCCAACAAAATAATCTTTAACCATTTGTTTAATATCAATATCTCGCAAAGTATTTTTATCCATTTGGTATATTTCTTCAGGCGAAAACCACTTGTTTTCAGAAACGTCTTTTGCTAATTCACCTGTGCTATTTTCGGATATTTCGCCAGTAAAAATAATTTTAATTGGGTGCGGCGTTATATCAAACTTTTCTTTAAGGTGCTTTTTATAAAGAGAATAAATGCCGATGATATGGATTGGGCTAAAATCATACCCTGTTTCCTCTTTAACCTCTCTCTTTATAGCGTCAAAAGGATTTTCTCCTACCTCAATCCACCCGGCTGGATGACTCCATAAATCTTTAGCTATCTCTTTAGTTTCTCTAACTAAAAGAATCTTGCCTTCTTTTTCTATAATTGCTCCAACTACTCCGAATGTTTGTGAATAATCTCTTTTAGACATATTATTTTAATAATTTATTTAAAACTCATACTCCCAGTACGGTTGCCATTTGAATGGCACACTTAATAATTCTTCAAGCGTTTTATTATTAACTAAAGTATCTAAACCAAATTGAGTAGCACGATGTCCAACTACCAAAACCGTCTTCTCTGGATGGTTTTCTTTTAACTCTTTGTAAAATTCGTGAACTCTCACCATAGCTTGCTCATAGCTTTCTCCATTAGGGAATGGTTCTTTTATTCTTTCTTTCTTCGTATGACCCACAACCTTACTTAATTTACCGTTTAAATCACCGTAATTAAGCTCTCTCAGCCTTTTATCTATGATAAGGGGATATTTATCCTTGAAGGCTATTTTTACTGTATTAAGTGCTCTTTTTAAATCAGAACAACATATTAAATCTATTTTAATATCTTTAAATCTCCTCCCTAATTCTTTGGATTGCTGAATACCTAATTCAGATAACTCAACATCTTTCCATCCAGATGAAATTTCTGCTTCATTATCTTTTGATGTTGAGTGAGCTGCAAAATATATTTTCATATATCTATTGTTCTTCGTATTTTACTTCTTCTGGAAATAATAGCTTCTGTTTACTCAAGAGTTTTTAATTTTTTCTCCCGTTTTGCGAAAGCATCTACCCCTCCCTCAAGTATGTTTATAATATCGTTTCTTTTCTCCGTGTTTTCAATTGTTGCAAGATTGATTTCCGCATGTTTCCCATCTGGAGATTCTAAAATTAAAATCAATTCAGCGTCAGCATTAACTACAATATTGGCATCATGGGTCGCAAATATTAGTTGCCTTCGTTTTTTTACAGTTTTAATGATCGGCACCAGGCGTTTGAATATATAGAAATTATCTAGATCCTCTTCTGGTTGATCGATCACCAAAGGAGATCTACCTGATGCTAAAATAATACTTAAAACTGCGGTGCTTCTTTCGCCCACAGAACATTCGGGTAATGGTTTATAATCACCTCTTTTATCTTTCCATTTTATTGTTGCTTTTAAGGAAGGAAGGGTTTCTTCAAGAAGCATCGCGATCTCTTCAGTATTTTCGATCGCCTCCAAATAGTTTACAGTTCTTGATGCTACTTCTTTTATCTTCTCCCAAGGTTTAAAGTTCCTCTCTCTAAATGCCCTTATGATATCTTGAATGTCTTCTTTTTCCTCAAAGATTCGGTGTAATTGAGGCCCCGGGAATTTCCTACTACTGTCTTCATCGGTCATTGTTTTATTTTTTTCAATAATCATAATGTAATCTTCATTACTAATATCTCTATAAAAATCAATTTTTATCGAACCTTTTAGAACTTTGCCATCTTGCTCACAAAATAAATCAAAAGCCTTTTTCAAAAGTTTTTCTGTATTATTTAATTCTTCTATATAGATGTCTAATAATTCTTTTCGTTGTTTTATTAATTCAATTTTCTTTTCTTTTGCCTCTATGATTGTTTCTTTTTTCACGTCTAATTCGGTTATTTTACCCTGAATTTTACGAACCGTCTCATTGAGCTGTTCGCTAAGTTTGATTCCTAATTGTTTAGATTTTTCTTGAATCTCCTTTTCTATATTCCTTAATGTTTCGCTTAAATTCAATTTTCCTTCATAGGATTGGACTACAGTTTTAATTTTATCGAGTAATAATGTTGGGGCATTAAAAGAACTTTTTAGTTCTGGTATAATACCGTCTATTTCCCGTTTGAAATCTTCTTTTAGTTCTTTAGATACAAAATTGTTCCCACTGTCGAGGATAGTCTTAATTTTAATTAACTCAGAAGGATTAAATTGTCTTAAAAGATTCTTATATTCTTTAATTTTTCTTTCTAGATTACTTATATTTTGGGAAAATATCTCTTGTAATGCCATTGTTTGAGAACGTTTTTTATACATTTCCCTTAACTCTTTACGATCATAAGATTTTAACTGTTTTTTTAGATTATTTAACTGAGTACCGATTTTTTCCTCTGTGATAATTATGTTCTCTTGATCTTTAACATTTCGTCCGTTATGCTCAAGACTTGATAAAGTTTCCCTTCTTATGTTGTCGATCTTTTCTAAAGAGTCTTTTGCCACCTCCATGAATATGTGTTTATGAATAAAAGCACTCAGCTCTTCTTTTTCTTCGAGAGTTCTTGCTTCTGCTAATTTCCCGATCTTTTTTTGAGGAAAGTATTCAAATGGAAAACACTCTGTTTGCTTTTCACCAGACCAACTATAACTTACAATCTGCCCTTCTGCCCCTCCCTGCGTATTAATATAACAAGAAAGGCTCGACTTCTTATGTTTTTTTAGAAAACTTGAAACATAAGAAACCGGATTAACTTTTTGTCGGTTTGACGCAAGCGCAATAGAGTCAAGTAACACTGATTTACCTGATCCTCTTGAACCAATTAAAACATTTAAGCCCGGGTTTAAAAAAATATTTTTATTTTTTCTAATAAAGAATTTTTTAGCAACGTCATCTTTTAGTCTAAGAGATTCAAAAACATTATAAGTAAATTTACGAGGGTCTCCTTCTCCTACATAAATCCGCTCCTCTGGTTCATAAATAATTTGCCTCAATCCTTCGAAAACAGGGTCAGCCTTTATCCATGTGTATCTCGTGCCGATAGTAGATAGCTTATGACTGTCTGAACAAACAATCGAAGGTTTTTCAAATTGCTTTAGATAAAAGTTTTTTTCATTTAAATTTGAATCATTCCAGTTTGGTAATTCACATACTAAAATGTATTTTTCCATTAAATCTCTTTTAGTATGTCCCAAGGAATTAAGCAATTCGAAGTTCTCTTTGCTTTTGGCATGGCTCATCTCGGTCTCTATACCACTACTCTTTGTTCCAGCGTGAACAATTGTAATACCACCTAATAGTTTTATTTGCTTAGCAGCCTTCTCAAAATTTACCGTTTTTTCCAAATAGCCCTTTTTTATATATTCTTCTTTGGTTTTTCCTTCTCTTAGCACTTTTTTACCAGCAATGATAATATCTGTGTCGCTACAACCAATTTTAGATAACAAATTTTGCTTTAAATAGTTTGAATTAATTTGATTACCATCTTTATCCTGTAATGGAAAAATACCAATCAGATGAACAGATTTTTTACCTTTGTCTGTTCTAAGTTCAATACCGGGTAAAAAATGTATCTCTTGGTTTTGTCTTTGTTTCCGATCTACCATTTCCCAAAAATCATCTATTCTATCAACGCTACAGTGGTCGGTTATAGAAAAAACAGAAATCTCTTTTTCTATTAATCTATTTACAATTTGTTCAGGCGAACCAGCATCAGAATGGATATGTAAGTCCCACTTTCTCCATTCGGACCCTCTAAGGTATTTAATTTTATTATTTTTCTCAGGCATAGAATGCTGAATTATTTTTTTCTTCTTTTGTCATTTGAATTCTCTTTTAAAAATTTCTCTAAGTCTTAATTATTTCTTTAAATAGTTGTATAAGCGCTAATGATTATAAGTATTCAATTTTATAAATCCCACTGGTATTTGAGATAATACCAACGGAAAGTAAACCAAGGTTTTCTTTTTGATAAATTTTATTAAATACCTTTTCTAGAGAATACGCCTCTTCATCTACAAACATTTTCTTCAGCGCTAAACCCCATAAAGCTTGGGAGGAAATGAAAAAAATCTTGTATTTTTTCAAAACCTCATAAAAATGTTCAGATTGATCTCCAACATTAGAGGTACAATCTTTGTGAGAGGGATAAAGTAAATTACTTTCTTTCCCATCAATTAAAAGAAAAATATATTGGTTATAATTAGATAAATTTAAGCTATTAAGGGTTTCCTCAGTTTCTTTGCGATAGGATAGAATTTGATCCAAATATCTTCCTTCTTGCATCATCTTCTCAAAACTCACTTTTGCTTCAGTAATAAAAAGGTTTTTGTTATTAGACAACATACAGATATCCATTCTGCCTCCCCTATCTTTTTCTTGGATTAACATACCTACTTCTAATCCCAGGCGAGCCTCTTTATCATCAGATAAATAATGTAGGAGCCTTGCCGCCCAAATAGAAATATGTTGTGTTTCATCTCTTTCAGTAAACTCCCTTAATGAACTAAATCTCTTCTCTGTGTTAAGGCCCTCTATAGTAGGGCTAGTAATCAAAGAACCTTTAAATATTCTATTAGCGTAATCAGTTATAAATTCATTTTTAACGTAAGATCCTTTTTCTGCCGGAAGAAAGTTAAAGTTCTTATCAATTATTATCGTATTTGGACATCCCGTAATACAAAACAGACATTTGATACATTTTGTTTCATCAATAATTAAACTGTCTCCTTGGATTGAGATACAACCAATTTGAGGAATAATTGAAAATGTTCTTTTTTCGCTACTTTTATTCTGAAGAAAGTCCCGTAAATAACCCCAGCGATCAATTTGTAATTTTATACAATTATCAATTTGGTTTTTGCGTAATTTTTGTTTCATAAAAGAATCTCCTCTACCAGAGAGGAAAGGTAAGAAATAACTTGAGAAGGTGCGTTAGCTATTAGGACCGACTCTTTAAGACCTGTTATTGGTTTTAAATATTTTCCTGACTCAACCTCAAAGGGAATTCCCGCTATAAAAGCAATTTCTATTTCAACATCTATCACTTCATTAAAATCTTCTTTGCTAACAACAAACCACTCTGGCTTTACAAACAACTTTTCCTTTAGACTCTCTAGATTAAGTAATTTATTCTCCTGAAAGGCTTTATTAAGGCTGTAAAGAATAGCAAGCCTGCGATTTTTAATGACATCATCACATTTCATGGTTTCTTGCCTCAAAACCTCTTGCCTATGCTCTCTTAATGCTCTTACATTCTTAGTTAAATTATTGTAGTCTAGTGGAATTTCTGTAATAAAATTTCTATCAAAAATATTTGGAAAAGCACCCTTTCTATAAATCCTATCATTTCTGGTCGAATGAATAATATAGGCATCTGTGTCAATGTGGGCTTTATCAGGCGCTATTTTCCCTATAAGCGATGCAGGGATAATGAATCCAGCAGTTGTAGCCCAAGCAAGAAGACAAGATTTTGTTCGCGTATTTGAATCCCTTTTTGAACCACTGGAAATTTCTACAGCTTTTCCTTTTATTCTCACTATCTCTTCTGTGTTAGGATAACCAACAATCAAATTTGATACGTCAAATTCTGCGTCTTTTTTATAAATCTGATACAACAGACCAACCATTGTTCCATAATTACAAGTTGCTTTTCTAATAATTTGGAGCCATTGTTGAGTCTTAAAATCGGCTCTCGCGAATTCTAAACCGAGATCAGTAATTTGTAATTCTCGTCCTTCTCTTCTAATAAAGCCTAGAGCGTCAAGGGCGTTAACAGCATTACTAATCTCTTTCTTTTTGGTTGTATCACTATCAATCGCCTGCGTTAAATAACATCCGGCCTTACTCAATGGGTTCTTTAAAAAGGGGCAGTATTTAATGTTAAGACTTTTATCTTCAATGAGTAATTTACAAAAATTATGAATATTCATTGAACTTCTATCAAACATAACGCTGCCCATGAAAAAAGAGTGTTTTCCAAATTTTTTATCTATTAGTTGTAGAAGATATTGTAAACACCTCAAACGTGCCGGAGGCGTCCTGTTTATTAGAAAAGCCATATTCTATAAATTTATTGCTAAATCTAAAATTGAATCTATTTTCTTTGTAGCAAAAATCTTATCCTTCTTGATAAATATGATGTTGTTTAAAAGACGTTGTTGAGTGTTTCGTAAGATGTCCTCTCTGAAATCAAAGCTAAGAATCAGACATCCTGTTATGGTAATATTTTGATGGCATCTAGTCATATCAGTAAGTAGTAAGTCCAACCCCAACGCTTTTTTGTTTAAAGTAGACTTATTATTTACAAATTTAAATAAAAATAATTCACCCTTTTTATAAAACACAGCATCGATTCTTTTGGCTCTATGCCCATAAAAATATTTTGCCTCTACGGAATAGACATATTTACTTCTACTACTTATGTAATGTGCAGTAAAGATAATCAAGTCTCTTTTTGTATTCAAATTTCTAACTAAAAAATCTGAATAAGAGCCATCAAATTTCCCCTTGAGCAGATTATCAATGTTTGCTCGAATTGCAACGTTCACTTTTTGTGGTAACTTAAAAAACTTCATGGTCCTGATTAGATCGATTGGTGGTTTTAGAAAGCTTCCTCTTTATTAGTGATAGATATTTTTTGTTTATCTCATATCCTATCGCTTTTCTATTTAAATCTAAGGCAACTTTTGCAGTAGTACCAGTGCCTAAAAAAGGATCTAGAACTGTATCCCCAACAAAGCTGTATAGCTTAATAAGCCTATAAGGAAGTTCCTCTGGAAATGGTGCTGGATGCTTTTCTGATTTAGCTTTTGCGGGTTGCATTTCCCAAATAGAATTTATAGCCCACTCTTCCCACTCCTTATGGGTAATTCTGGACAGTTCTTTATTTTCCTTGTTAGCAGGCGGCCGTTTGCCTTTTTTAGAAAAAATAAAGATCCATTCGTACGGGTAAGTCGAAAATATGTTTGGAGGATAGGGATAACTGCCAAAAGAACTAAATCTCGCAATCTTTCTTTTGTCCCAAATATACAATCCGAAATGATACATCTGCTTAGTACTATTCATAAACTGATCTAAATCACTCAGAACAAGCCTTGTCTCTCTCCGATCAAACCTTGCATTTTTTCCTGTTAGAAGAAAAGGCATAATGTTAATACATACTTTTCCATCGGGAACTAACACTCGGACACATTCGGTCCAGACCTTATTAAGATTATTGATGTATTCTTTATACGATCTACTCCCAAAACCTATTTGATTATCATTCTTATAATCCTTTAATGTCCAATAAGGAGGACTGGTAATAACAAGATGCACGCTTTCATCTAGTAGCTCTGTCATCTTTCGAGCATCTTTTATATAGATTTTTGCTCCTGCAATATTAAGTTCATTTTTTTTCTTACCTTTTTCCATAATTTTTAGTTATTTTGCCCAAATTATTATTTGCTCTTTACGCTTTGTCTTATTTAATTTATCGAATATTTGCGAGCTACTTCCTGTATATTCGCGCTCAACAATCCGGCACCGCTCAAACGGACTTATTTTTTTAAAAAACTGTCCTCCATTGATGGTCTTGCCATGAACTTTTTTATCACCGACTACAAAAATAATTAACGCTCCCTTCTTGCAAACAGCATTTAATTCATCCAGTACCGTCTTCATATCATCAATATATGCACTGTAATTTTGTATAAGCGAATTTTTAATGCGTAGCCTATCTTGTCCAAAAATCGTATAAATAATCTTCGCATAATAGGCAGTATAGTTTAAGCAGTCGAAATACGGAGGACTAGTAAATACATAATCTATCGAGTTCCTAGGTAATATTTCTGTTAATTTCCGGGCATCATGAAAGAATATCTCGCTTCCATTATGCTCCACTGGATGAAAATGTTTCTTTGTCTTATAAATAAATTTTTTATAGAAATCAATTTTGATTTTAGGATTTATATCTTTCCCAACTGTACTCGAAGTCCACTTATAACCGTTACATCCTCTTGCAGCTAATGCTACGCTTCCATAAAATACTGCTTTTAGGTAATCGGACATCTCATTAAAAAATTTCGCTACTCGCATAATCTCTTCAGCGGTTTCAAAATGAAAATGTCTCAATGCCTGTTGAGGCATTTTTTTAAATTGTTTTATTGCTTTCGCTTTTTTAATAATCTGTTCGGCCTCTTTAATAACATTGGCTTTTGAATCAAGATATATTTTTGCTCTAGCAATATCTACAGCAAGTGGATTTAATTCTACACCAATTGCCTTAATGTCTCTTTTTTGTGCTTCATAAACTATTGTTCCTGATCCACAGAAAGGATCTAATAAAATACCTTTCCTGGGAAGCTGTCTGATTACTTGTTCTACATCAATAGCAGATATTTTACCCCTATACGGGTATATTCCATGAATAGAATTAGGATTGTTGACACTATCAATCTTTTCAAATTTTATATTTGTCATTAAATTTGACACCATATTATTTTTTCCTCTTTGAGTTAGAATATTGATTTAAAAACTCATTAAGCTCTCTTTCTTTAATTCTCCACTGACCAAGTTTCGAAGCTTTTAACTTCCCGGATTTAAGATAGCGCATTATGGTGCGTTCACTGACTCGCAATAGCTTAGCTGTTTCTTTGAGGGTAAATAGCTTATCCATATTTTCAGTATATACCAAATGTCATAGTTTGTCACGCCAAAATTAAAAGACGAAACCGATAAGATTTCGCCTGGCGATATTTAATAGATTGATTGACAACCATTATTATTGAATTCCTGCATCTGGAATTTCTGAAGCTGTATGAGTTAATAATTTAGCCGTGCCAGGCATTGGGATTCCATTGTTTAAGTTGAATCGGTACAGAATAATCTAACCGGATAGCAATTATAAACATTATAGCCAGTGAAACTATAAGAAAAATAATCCAATACTTTGTTCTTTTATCATACAAAACAAGAATTTTCTTTGTTGCCTTATAATCTCTTTGCCATTTAATGAGCAAGATAAAAACTATCAATAACGGAATGATTAATATTACTATTCCTCCTATAAATTCAGTCATAGATTTATTTAGATTTAGATTTTTTCTATTTATTCTTAGTCATCCTGTCAACCAGGAAGAAAATCAGAGTCACCTCTATAGTGATCCCGAGGACAAATACTATTTTACCCATCAAGGTATCTATTCCTCCTTCAACAAGCCATTCAGCCAACAGGAGAGGTACAGCTCCTAAAATGAATGCGGCAATTACAAGTTTTATAAACCAAGAGGGAACAGGTATCAATATCATGTTAATTGTCTTTTAATTATCTATTCCAATGCTTTTCCATTACACAGACTCCTAAGAACAATAAGGCGATTATCACGGCAGAGAAATATTCATGATCTATCAAGCTGGCTATAAATAAATATACAAGAGGAAGTTTTAAGATTATGAAAGATACTCTCATATTAGGAGACATGTCTGTTTGCTGGCCTGGAAAACACAAAGCTCCCCGCCAGCGATAGCTTTCGCTACCCATACCCCTTTCGGGATATGACCGGTGAAGGTGCTCTGAACGAGGAGCTGTCTGTCCTTCACCGGTTTTTATGCCATATCCATAAAGGACTTAGGCTATTTAATTCTAATTCTATATTAACAAATGAGTTAATATTTTTCAAGTCAAAACCCAGAAAAAAGAAAAAGAGGTTCTCTTGCCTCTCTGTTTTTCCTTTAAACCCTATAAACCTTAGGTATGTTTATGCTTAAAGACTCTCAAATTACATTAACAACTAACTAACAACTAACTAATAACTAACCTATGAGATCGCTATAACTCTCATATTACTTTCTTTTTCTTATTCAAGAAAAAAGGACATAGAAGTTATTTATTTCTTCTATATCCTTTAAGCTCTTTTTTGAGCTTGAACAATTATGTGTTGTTTACTGCTGGAGCTAAATGCAGAACTCGTTTGGAGACAATCTCATAGTTGAGAACGCCGATTACTGCACCAAGAAGTCCTCCAAAGAATACGACTAATATTTGCTGAGGAAATGTCAGAGATACGGAGGCGAAGCAGAAAAATGCCATAGCTCCTCCGATTGTTCCGTCAATTGCACAAAGCACTCGTTTCTTTGAATGGATGAGCTTGAAAAACTCCCATCCAGATCTTCCCCAAAAGCAAAGCAAAAGCCAAATTCCTATAGCTAGGTACTTCCACATCGTCCAGACAAAAAATAGTATGGTTAAAGCAATTCCTTTGACAACCCAACGTGAGAAATTCTTCCTCGTTAGCGCTGCTTTGGAATAACCTGCTTGTTGGAGTTGTTTAGCTTTCTTTTTAGCTTCTTTATTTTCGATCCAAGAAAATGGAAACCAGAAGCATTTTTCTCCAATCCTTGCACCAATAAAGGCAAGAAGAACGACTAATCCAAAAATAGGTAGCGAAGAGAAGGAAGTAAACGTTGCGAAGATAAAGACAATAAGGAAACTCTCAATGATCTCCCAAAATCTGAATTCCAAACCCGTTGGCTCTTTCATCTCTATTATTGTTGCTGTCGCTAAAGTCATTATGATAAAGATTATCATATAAGAATAGGTAATAGGATGTGATTCTGCAAACCATTTTCTGATTTCCTTGTCTGTATCCAACCACCAATTACTAACACCTCTACGACTTTTACGCCACGCTATTGGAATTGCCCGTAGCACTTCTCGGAATTCATAGCTAAGATAACCGCCTGCCATTCCTGCTAACAACCCTAACCACCAGAACATTGGAGCACACATCAAAGCAACAGCAACGCAAAGAGCTCCGCCAACAAAACAAGCAATCGTAATCTTTTTCGCTTCCATAATCTTCTCCTTTTAATATGAAGTTTTAAAGTTGCATTTGTTAAGAAACAATTTCTTAACTTGATTTTACATAATAGCATAAACCAACAAAAAAAACAAGCTTAGAGATAGAGAGAGTATCTCTCCACTCTAAAACACCCAAACTCCCACTAGTTTTAGCTTAAAACCTTATTTCTCAGGGTATCATTTAGACCTTAAAATCCCTTAAATTATTTTACTTTTTAAACACGAATTCAGTTCGTGTTGAGACGAATCCAGGAAAAAGGCCCGTTTTTATTTTTTAAAAAGAAATAACATAATCTTTTTTTAATAAGAGGATTTTTTTTAGACAAGTTTTGAAATTTTGGATTTGACCAGAGGTACTATTAAAAAAGGTACTATATTCTGAGAAAAGGGGAAAGGCATAATTAACTTCCTCTATTACCAATAAAGAAGAGAGAGCAGATATCGTTTACCACGATTGATAGCATTTTATCTCAACCAAAATTGAAACTTTGGCTTTTTTAATTCTTAAAGGTCGGGGCCAAGGTTAAAAAAGTTTAATTGCTTAAACCTATGATTTTCCCAATAATATTGTACACGATTAGCGATTTCTTATTGGATCAGAAAAAAGAGATAAAGCGTTTAGATTCGCTTAATAAGAAAGTAAAGAATCCTGATAGAAAGGCTGAATTGAGGGAACAGAAGACTTATCTCTATAACCAAGGACTGCAGGCTCTAAGGAGGCATGAAGATAGAGTTCCGGACTGTGTTAAGACCCATTTCCTTGTTGATGGTCCAAAGCCAACGATAAATGAAATTGTCAAAGAGTTTAAAGACAGAAGGCGTGTGAATTATAAGCTTATTCGAATTATAATCCTGGCTTCAATTTTTGTCTTAACTATTTTAGCCATAATTTATTAATTCTAAAACTATGTATTTGATTATTCCTAAAGAACAATTATCTGATCTATGGCGTCTGAGAGAATATGCTGCAAAGGGGCCTATTGTACGCCAGTGCAGGCAGGCGATTGCGGACTACCTGCAAAAACAGACTAGAGAAATTGGCTGCTCAATTGCGGATTTAGAAGAGGCGATTGAGCGACAGCGGGAAAAAGAAAGAACCAATCAGTAAAACCGCATTCTGGAAGTATTAAATCAAGGCTTCTTATTTAGGAAGTCTTTTTAGATTCATGAGAAAGAATCTTTGCGCTAAAACAGTAAAACCTAGAAACGCTTATGAAGTCTGGCAAACTCCTGACAGAAGCTGGAAATGGTTCGTCTTGAAGAAATGGCAAAGAGATGATGACAAACTCTTTGCTCGATGGTTTTGCTTGGTTAAAAGCCCAATTGTGCCGAAAGGAGAATGTGGTGATGTGTATGTGAAAGAAATTAAAGAAAATGCTGTTAGAGTCAGATGAAAACAGGCCTTCCTTGTGAGGTCTAAATTAAGCCGGGAGGTTGTAAGAAAGGTCGACTCCTGGCCTTTTAATTGCAAATTAAAAAATCATGAAATTAGAATCAGAAGAATATCCTTTTGTGTCTCTTTCTGAAACAACGAATTCAAGCCCTTCAGGTCAGATCCTCTCAAAATCGGTTTTGATTACTCTCAGAAATAAATCACCAGAACGGGTTTGGAAAGCTTATCAAGAACTGAAAAGTTTGATTGACGGCAAAGAAGATAAACCGGAGAAGAAAGTTAAGAACAAGCCCGGAAACGGAAAGAAACAGATCAAAAAAGAAGAAAAGAAAGATAACCCCGGTATCTGTCCGAAATGTGAAGCGTCTCTTGTAGAGAAATCTGGAATCAGTAGTAAGACTGGCAAACCGTATCACTTTTATGGTTGTAGTAGCTGGCCCATATGTAATTTCACTAAACCCTTTATTTCAGAAGCGGAAAAGAAAATGCCTTGTGATGAAGACTTGCTGACAGTTTTTGCTGAATAGTAATAGAGCAAACGGCTCCTTGTGGCCGAAAAAGAAGATCGGTAGGGTCAAAATGGCTCTGCCGATTTTTCTTTTTTTTCGGTGATTTGATAAGGAAATCTGTTATCACGTTTTTTCCACTTGACAAGTCTTTTTAAATCGCTTAAAATAAAAATAGCTTTTAAAATTAGAATATTATTCTCTCTTTCCTGATTTTCTAATCAGGTTCTTAATCCAATAAGGAGGTAGGCCTCAATCCAATGAGCAAAAGAGGAAACACTATTAGTGCTTTCTCGCTGAAACTCGTTGGATTTTTTGATTTAGAACCAGGCACTGCACTATAGTGTCTGGTTTTTTATTTTAATAAAGCTTGTTTTATCAGCCTGTACCAAAGCCAATTGGCATTAGCTCTGGGCTTCCCGGTACAGGCGCCCAGAGTTTTTCTTTAGTAATAAATATTGATTCTATGAGCAACAAACTAACATTAAACCAAGTATCCCCGAAGAAAATTATAACGCCGTTGGAAAGCGAAGAATGGTATCAGGCTCTGATCGAAGAATGTCAAGCCATTATCACAGAGTCCGTATTCACTTCCCGGTGGACTTTGATTGAGGGTTATCATATGCTCGGAAAAAGAATTCCGGAAGAGAATGCTAACTTTAGGAAAGCAAAAGTTTATGGAAAGAAGATAACGCAACGCGTTGCGACATCTTTGAATAAAAGCCAAAGAACGATTGAACAAGCAATTCAATTTGCTAAAAAGTATCCTGAACTCGATGAACTCCCCGAAGGCAAGAATATTAGCTGGCATAAAATCTGCAACTATTATCTTCCTCAACCTAAAAATAGTAATCCAATTTGGCTTCGCTATACTGATGTTTGGAATTTCGCTTCATGCGATAAGAAATTTGGGACTGAGGATTTTCCAGGAAAAATTCCCGGTCAGATAATTCAAAATGTCCTCTACTATTGGACTAAAGAAAATGACTTGGTAATCGATCCAATGGCCGGTGGCGGTACAACCGTAGATGTTTGTCACGATATGAATAGAAAATGTATCGCCTTCGACACCAGACCGGTAAGAAAAGACATTATCCAGCATGATGCTACAAAGAAATGGCCGATCAATGAAAAAGCTGATTTAGTTTTCATCGACCCTCCATACTGGTCGCAGCAAGAAGAGGCCTATGGCGGAATTTCCCGGCTCTCTTATAAAGATTATCTTACGGAAATGGAACTGATATTTGAACAGACTTCTAAATTTTTAAAAGAAAAGAATATCTTAACAGTTCTAATCGCTCCGATGGCAATCAAAACCCAATATAAAGATATTCCCTTTGATTTTACGATAATACTACTTGAGAAATTCGGCTTAATCAGAAGGATTGCAGTGCCTGTCTCGTCGCAACAAGTTGGTCCTCAGGTAATGGGAGCATGTAAAAGGAAGAAAGAATTAGTTGCTGTAAATCGAGACTTGCTTATTTTCAGAAAGAAACCAAAAGCAAACTAAGCAGAGGGTGACTTCAGCGTTCTGTCTCCTTTCTTTAATAATCGATAAATTTATTTTAAACCAGGAGATTAAAAAGCTGAGGTTTCCTCTCCTGGTTTCCTCAGCTTTTTAATTTCTAGAATCCATATGGACCAAACAAAAGAAAGATTTCTAAAAATTCCTGTAGACCAATGGAAATATGAATTAGAATCCGGAGAAATCTCTTGGGACGAATACGCAGTCAGGGAATGGTTATGGCTAAAAGCAAATCCAGTTACAGGAAAAGTAGCGGTAAATTACGGAATTCTAGCGAAGGAACTAAAGGGTAGATTTCCTCATACTAAAGATTTGGTCAATAAACTAACAAAAATTATGATTTCTCTAAAAAAGAAGCAGAGGTTATGGTTTAAAGAGCATAGCGGAGGCAGAGGCCCGGTAGAGGTTGAGCTTCAAGGTTTTCCTTTAATGAATAAGCGATATACCGATATTTCTCACCGCTTCCAGCAGAGCTCGAGCAGAGGTCCAGCAGAGCTGTCTTCCAAAAATAAGGATCAACAAGCAGAGCTTTCAAAGGCCAAGCAGAGCTTGAAAGGGTCGAAAACCCCTGAAAATGAACGGGAAACCAAAGATTTAGATTCTGAGCCGAGCAGAGGTCCTAAGAGAGATAAAGATAAAGAAGAAGAGAGAGGAATGGTTCCTTCCTCTCCCTTGTCTTCTTCTTTTCCCTCCCCTGAGAAAGGCGAGGCAGGGAAGGAAGAGGGCTCTGCACCTGAAGCAGATAAGGATTCTGAGAAACTAGAGTTCTATTACCCCAATGATGTATGGGAGTATTTCCGTTCCTTTGTCTTAAAAAAGAAAGGGATTGAGCCCCCGGATCTATCAGTAAAAGCACATGAACGGATCTCAGGGTTTTTGGACAAATACAGCTCGGAGGCAGCCGTTGATTTGATTGACTATTATTTTAACAGTGAGGAATGCGAGAAAGATCGGAAAGATATGGGGCTAAATCTCGCTACAATCTTCGGAGAATACATCATAGGCAAATGGATAAATTCCTTTGAAAATGAAGAATGCTATGAGTAAATTAGATCCAAAGCTCAAATATTTGATAAGGGTGTAAAGCCAAGAATCAAACATGCTATTGTTCTACCTCCAAAAAGTTATGTTAAGTATTAAGCAAATCAAAAAACTGTTAGGCGATGAGAATATTTCTGATAAAGAAGCCGAAGAAATCAGGGATAGTTTTCGTATACTTGCTGAAATTATTTTTGAAAAATGGCAACGAGATAAAAATATAAAGAAAAACCAAAAATGTTATCCACAGAAATATGATTTATTTAAAAAATAAAATGTGTTATAATTAAAGCGTTGCCACAATCCATATAACATTCTCCGAAGATTTTTCTTGCCTTGTTATCTTTAAGGGGCAGTCTGTCGATAAGGCTACTCTTCGGAGCAAGTGGATTGAGCAACCAGACTGTCCCTTTAAGTTTTATGCAAGCAGTTATTTACACAAGAGTATCAAGCGATGAGCAAGTAAAAGGAACTTCTTTAGATTTTCAAGAGGAGCTTTGTAATAAGTATTGCAAAGAAAAAGATATTAAGGTATCAGCAGTTTTCCGTGAAGAAGGAGCTTCAGCTAAAACAGCTGACAGAGCTGAATTCTTGAGAGCTATAGAATTTTGTAGAAAGAATAAGGATAAAATAGATGCTTTTGTGGTAGCCAAAGTGGACAGATTTGCTCGTAATGCCGAAGATCATTTTTATATTAGAAAATTATTATTAGGTTATGGTGTTACGCTACATTCAGTTACAGAACCAATCGGAAGCGAACCAACAACTAAACTATTTGAAACAATACTTGCAGGATTTTCAGAATTTGATAACGCCATACGAACACAACGTTGCGTTGATGGCATGAGCGCTAAGATAAATCAAGGTCTCTGGCCTTGGAAGGCTCCTCCCGGCTATCAAAACACCAACTTCAAAAGACGAGGAGAAAAGAAAACCGAACCAAATCCTCCTAATGAGAAAACTTTCCCGATTATCCAGAAAGGCCTAAAAGAATATGCCAAAGGACTTTATTCTCAAGTAGAACTGGCAGGATTACTTGATAAATGGGGGCTAAGTAGAATCCGGGGCTGGAAAACATCAACACAATTTGTAGATAGAATATTAGGCAAATACCTCAAGTTTTATGCAGGAATATTGCCTAATACTTTTACTGGCGAAGAAGTAAAAGGATTACATAAACCTATGATCACTCCAGAAGAAGCCCGTAGAATCCGCCTCGTTCGCTCTGGCAAGGCGAATAAGGACAAGCATGAGAAATACAACCCGGACTTCCCTTTACGTAGAACAGTAATTTGTGCCTCATGTAATAGACCTTTAACTGGAAGTGCTTCTCGGGGTAATGGTGGTAAATATTTCTATTACCATTGCCATAATAAAGAATGTTCCTTATTCGGTAAGAGCATTCCAAAAGAAACCCTTGAAAAAGAATTCCTCAAGTATTTAGAAAAAATCACTCCCAAAGAAAAGTTCCTTAATATCTTTAAGGCAACTGTTCTTGATCTATGGGAAGAAAAAGGTAAGAGTTTTGAACTGGATGCAAAGAAATATGAGAGATATTTAGCCGTACTTCAAGATAAAAGAAAACGCATCTTTGAGATGCGTGAAGATGGTTCTTATACAAGAGATGAATTTCAAGAAAGAAAAGAAGAAGTAGAGAATGAAATTGCTGCTGCTAAAATATCATTAAGCGAATCCCGAATAGAGCAGTTTGATATTGAAGGGGCTTTAATCTATGCGACTAACTTTATCAGCAACTTAGACAGGCAATGGTTTGATCTATCGCCTCAAGTTCGTCCTCGGTTCCAAAAGTTAGTATTTCCAGACGGAATTCCCTATGACAGAAAAACAGGTTTTGGAACCACTAAATTAGGCCTCATTTTTAACTTAAATCAGCAGTTTTCAGGGGTGAAATCTATCAAAAAATCACAAGTGGTGGACCCAGTGGGAGTCGAACCCACGATTCGTCCGTGCCACGGACGTGTTTTACCACTATACTATGGGCCCTAAAATAGAAGAGTAGTTTTTTTATACTACTCTTCGTATCAACTTTACGATTCTCTTCCATATTATTACGATTCTCTTCCATATTATTAAGAATATGGAATAATCATACAAGCATTCTGAAAAACCTCTTTTATAACCTTTTTGATATCCTGTATATTCGCAGGTTTTAGGATTCAGTCCTTGTTCGCATGTTCTATGTACTATTGAATGATACTCGCATAAGATATGGTCGCATTTCATTTCTTTATCCTTTCAAAATGTAAATGAACTAAATACTATTTATATATTACCTTCTATTTCTAACTTGTCAAATCAAACGCCTCCCCCACTCCTAAAAATATAACTTTCATATTATTGTTCTTCGTATTTTACTTCTTCTGGAAATAGTAATTGAAATGGATAACCTACATAATTTCTCTTTATTTTTCCGCAACCAATATCTTTAAGAAAATTTATCATTTCTTCGGTAATTTTTTTAGGCTCAACTTTTTCATTTTCTCCAATGTATTCAATTTCTAAAAAATCTCCGAGCCCATTTACTGAATCTATAGCAATTTCATAGTCTTTGTATATCCAAATCTTTCTTATCTTATCAACTTTAACAATGGGTTTAAAGTTAAGAATATCTAATATCTTTTTAAGTTGGTCTAAATCTTCTATTTTAGTTTCGTATTCATCGCAATAATCAGAGCTTTTGCCATCTTCACCATAATGCCAGTTCTTATAAGTTATGAAGTGTTTGCCACCAGAATCTCTTAACCTTAACCATTCTTTTACTGGACGAATTTCAGTAAAGTTACGATGGGTAGGAGAAAAATACTCATCTATCTGGTGATTTTCTTTCTTAAAGTTAGCATTCTTTTCTAAAAAATCTATTAGAAGTTTACTATTTTCAATATTAACTTGAATTTCAATTTCAATATTATCCATATTTTTATTCTACCTTCACTACTAAAATTTTTCAAGAAAAAAGACCCCAAGCTTTGCTTAAGGTCTCAAAAGGTCTTTTATTAAAAAGAACTATGATTTGCTTTACTTTGCCTTGCGGAATACCCAGAGTCTTAGGGACTCTTCAATCCAAGATTGAACTATCTCTTTAGCAAAAGAAGTTTCTTTTTCGAGCTCTTCTAATAATATAGCGCAGGTTATGGTCCCATTGCCTGGACTATCAGGAGGTCCATAGAGAAATACTTCACTTGGAGGACGACTGCCAAGTATCTTTTTGAGCCTTTTCACGTAAGCGCTTACATCTAGTACCATTTGCATTGTTTATCTCCTTTAAAATTTAAACGAGCTTTTTAACAATATTACTTTGTACCCCCAGAAGGAATCGAACCCTCGTCAGCGGCTTAAAAGGCCGTTGCTTTGCCACTAAGCTATGGGGGCATGTATTACAACCCTTCTTCTTGTAGTTTTTTTAATAACATCTTTTGCTCTTTTGTCAAGTGTTTTGGGGTTTTAACAATTAGTTCAACGTATAAATTGCCTCTGCCAAAGCCAGAAAAGCGAGGAATTCCTTTGCCAGAAACTCTTAGAATCTTGCCTGATTCTGTTCCTGAAGCAACTTTAAGCAAAATCTTGGTTCCTTCTAAGGCAGGCGCTTCAATTTCATCTCCTAAAACTGCTTGAGAAAAACTAATAGGAATAGAAATGAACAAATCATCTCCCTGCCTATGAAACAGCAGATGTTTTTTTATTAATATTCTAACGTATAAATCTCCTGATTCTCCTCCTCTTTTCCCAGCTTCTCCTTTTCCAGCAACTTTTATTACCTGATTTGAATCAATCCCAGCTGGTATAAAGATTTTAATATCTTCTTTTCCTTTGACCCTTCCTTCTCCTTTGCAAACATTACAGGGTTTTTCTGGTCTTTGACCTTCACCCTTACATTCAGGGCAAACACTCCAACGAGTAAAAGAGCCCAAGAAAGTCCTTTTTATTTGCTGAACCTCGCCTGTGCCGCGGCAGGAAAAACATTCATTCAAAGAACTGCCTGGTTCAGCTCCTGTTCCCTGGCACCGAGAACAAGCAACCTGTTCGTATAATGTGATTTCTTTAGTAATGCTCTTTAGGCATGCTTCTAAAGGAATTTCAATATCAATTTTAATATCTCTGCCCTTTTTAAGATTTCTTTTTCGCCCTTTTCTCCCAAAACCAAAGAAATCCTCAAACATCTCGCTCAAATCTCCTAAGTCAAACTCTATATTAGGTCCTGATGGAGAATTTCCCCAATTCCAATTAAAATCTCCATTACTGCCAAACGTATCATATTGGGCTCTTTTCTCTTTATTTGAAAGAACCTGATATGCCTCGTTTATTTCTTTAAACTTATTCTCATCACCGCCTTTATGAGGATGATGCTTATGGGCTAATTTATGAAAAGCCCTTTTTATGTCCTCTGTTGAAGCATCTTTGGTAACACCTAAAATTTGATAGTAATCCTTCATAGGTTACTTTTTCTCTTTAAATTTTCCCTCCTCAGCATCTTTATTCTTTTCATCTTTTGGCTTCTGCTCTGATGTTTTCTTGTATATTTCAGCGCCAGCTTTCTGCATTGTCTGAGAAAGGTCATTAGTTTTACTCTTTATTTCCTCTATATTATCTTTATCCTTTACTTTTTTCAACTCATCTATTTTCTCTTGAACTTGTTTTTTCAGGTTTTGGTCTATTTTGTCTCCAGTATCTCTAACTGTCTTGTCCCAGCTGTAAATTAGATTGTCAGCAAGGTTCCTGGCCTCAATCAATTCTCTTTTCTTTTTGTCGTCTTCTGAATGAAGCTCAGCTTCTTTTTTCATCTTTTCAATTTCCTGTTTTGACATTCCTATTGAACCCTCAATCCTAATTGACTGTTCTTTATTAGTTGCTTTGTCTTTAGCTGAAACATTTAAAATTCCATTGCTGTCAATATCAAAACTTACTTCAACTTGTGGAAGACCCCGAGGAGCAGAAGCAATGCCGTCTAACATAAATCTTCCCAAGGTTTTGTTATCTTGCGCCATTGGTCTTTCTCCTTGCAAAACATGAACTTCAACTGAAGTTTGATTATCAGCAGCTGTTGAGAAAATCTGGGTTTTAGCAGTTGGATAAATTGTATTCTTAGGAATTAAAATAGTGTTAACATTTCCTAATGTTTCAATGCCCAAAGAAAGAGGAGTAGCATCCAGTAAAAGCACTTCTTTTGCCTCGCCTCCCATAATACCTGCTTGAATAGCAGCTCCCATTGCAACCACTTCGTCAGGATTAATTGATTTGTTAGCTTCTTTATTAAAAAGATTCTTAACTGCTTCTTGAATTGCTGGCATTCTAGTCTGGCCGCCAACTAAAACAATCTCCTCAATATCTTTTGGTTCAAGCTTGGCTGTTTTCAAGATTTCCTTTACCAAATCAATTGACTTATCAATGTAATCTTTTACAAGGTCTTCTAACTTAGCCCTGCTTAATTTTAAGTAAAGGTGTTTTGGACCAGAAGCGTCTGAAGTAACAAAAGGAAGATTAATCTCTGTTTCCATGGTTGTTGATAATTCAATCTTTGCTTTTTCAGCAGTTTCTTTAATTCTCTGCAAGGCCAATTGGTCTTGCGATAAATCAATTCCCTGGTCTTTTTTAAATTCTTGAATTATCCATTCCATTATTTTCTGGTCAAAATCATCCCCGCCAAGATGAGTATCTCCTCCAACACCAATAACCTCAACTGTATCAGGGTCTTTGCGAATATCTAAAACTGAAACATCAAAAGTTCCTCCGCCAAAATCATAAACTAAAATCTGCTGACCCTTTGTTTTAAATAATCCATAGGCCAAAGCAGCAGCTGTTGGTTCATTAATGACTAATTTAACATTTAAACCAGCAATTTCTCCAGCTACTTTTGTTGCTTTTCTCTGGGAGTCGTCAAAATATGCTGGGCAGGTAATTACAGCGTCAGTAATCTTTTGTCCAATCTTTTCTTCAACATCCTGCTTTAACTTCTGCAAAATCATTGCTGAAATTCCTGCTGGCTTGTGCCATTTATCTCCCATCTTAATCTCTACCCCTCCATCGCTGGCTTCTTTAATCTCATAGGGTAAAAGCTTTTTATCTTTTTGAATCTCTGCGTCAGAAAACCTGCGGCCAATCAATCTTTTAATAGAAAAGATAGTATTCTTGGGATTAGTAATTTGTTGACGTCTGGCTGTTATTCCAACTAATCTTTCTCCATTCTTAGTTAAAGCAACAACCGAGGGTGTGGTTCTTCCCCCTTCTTTATTTTCAATAATCTTTGGTTCGCCACTTTCCATTACAGCAGTAGCTGAAAAAGTGGTGCCTAAATCAATACCTAATATTTTTGCCATATTATTTAGCGACTTTTACTTTGGCAGGCCTAATGACCTTGCCGTGCAAAAGATAACCTTTTTTAATTTCTTTAATAATAATTCCAGACTTAGAGCTGTTTTCAATCATCTCTACTGCTTCGTGAAAATTAGGGTCAAAGTTTTTCCCTAAACATTTTATTTCTTCTATTCCTTGCTTCTCTAAAAAATCTAAAATCTGGTTTTTAATGCTTAACATTCCCTTAACCCATTCATTTTTCTCTAAATCTTTTGGAAGTTTTTTCTCAGCAATATATATATTATCTAAAATATCTAAAATATTCAATATTAACCCCTGATTAGCAAATTTCACAAACTCACCCACTCTTTCTGCTTCTTCTTTCTTGTAATTCAAAAAAGAAGCCCTTTCTCTTTTCCAATTCTCCAAGTATTCGTCTTTTTTCTTCTTATATTTCATACCTCTCATTATAAACAGCCTTTGCCCAAAGGTCAACCCCTTGACATATCTATAATAGTTTGCTACAATAGAAAATCGTAAATAGAACCTTTAAAACTGAACATAAATTTAGGAGAGCAAAAAATGGTGGAAGAAAAAGAACAAGAAAGTGTTGCAGAAGAAACAGAAAAATCAGAAGATTTAATCTGTCTTTTCTTGGAAAAGACACAGTCAACGGACTCGGTCATACGAATCAGGTGGTGTATTGACAAAGATGTTTTTGAAGATTTAAAAACGAGAAAAGTTGAAAAACCTCATTTGCTGTTAGTTGTGGTTAAATGGGGTGAGGATCAATGGCACAGAAAAGAAGTTGTGCGCAAACTTATTCCTTTGGAGCAAATGATGGAGTTTATTCAATTCAAAGGACCTGGCCTGCACAAGATAATGACTACTATTGTCTGGAATATCCATGGAAACGCTGATAGGCTCAAAGAAACATTCCTTACAAGTTATCTCCGTAATTCCTATAACATAAATGTTTTAACCTATGAAAGAGACAAATTGGTAAAACCTAGCAAATTTATCAATGCAGATGGAATAGATGGAGGCGGTGTTCTTGAAATAGAGGTAGCAGAAGGCTTTTTTGCAAAAGAACCGCCAAAATGGCTTAGCAAATGGGTAAATTTACCCTTCAGGTGGAAGCCTGTTGATCAGTGCGATTTTAGAAAACGTTGCATATTAGCGTTTTCATTACAGCCCATTGTTATAGCAATCTGGTTAATCGGAAAAGAACTAATCACAATTAGCATCGGTTTATTCCTTCTTCTTTGTGGAATAAGAGGAGTAAACTTTTCTCCAGTCCGCCGACCCTTTACTTATGAGATAGGTGAAGTATCTGATAAGTTAAGCGGATCCATCTTTTTCAACAAGAAGTATCCTTTCTTAGCTGCATTTACACCCATATTTGTCTTAACCTTTTTTATTGCTCCTTTGCTGATAATTTATTGGATGGATTTCGACGTAAGCACATCGAAAATAATGATTCTTAGTACTACAGCTGTTGTTTCTCTCTTTCTAATCATTACAGTTTTCTGGGGTATTTTCTGGGGTTTGATTATCTCTGTTGAGAAAATCTTTGTTTATGGAGGAAAAGTAAAGTCCCGTAAGCTTCGTAAACGCCGTAAGTCAAAATACGAAATAATGAAAGAACGAGAAAGGGCAGAAAGGCTTCAGAAAGAGCTTGCGCTGCAAAAAGAATACGAAGATCTTTCTTCTGTTGTATGCACTGGCAGACGATTAGAACCATCGCTCGCGGCTCTTCCAAAGAAAAAAAGAACCATACATTTAAGGTTCTTGGACTTAAAAGCAAAAGTGTGTAAACCCTTTGCAGAGCATTAAAATCTGCACTAAAAACTTTGCGCTAAAAACCAAGAGCAAGCAAAAGCTTGCTCTTTTTTATTTAAAAACTTGGGTTATTATCCCTTGACAACATAATTAGAGAAAAAGTTTCGGAAAGTCAGTGCCAATTTCATCAACGCCCATATTAATTAATTTCTCTCCCTCTTTTTTATTTTTTACATCAAAAACATAAACTTTCATTCCCAGTTTATGAGCCCGGTTAACTATTTTCTTGTTAACAACGGGGTAATTAGGACAAACATAATTTATTCCTATCAACCACCCTATAATCCACAAAATTATCTTTTTACTTATAATATATTCTTCAAACAATAATCCAAGATTAACCCTTCTGTTTAATATAGACATTTCTTGAAGGAACCGAATTTTAAAAGAAGTTATTGTAACATTATCTAAAATACCATTCTCAACAATTAAATTATAAACCCGCCTGGCCGTTCCTTTAGCTTTAAGCTCTATTTGAAGATCAATTTTACCCTTACACAAATCAATAACCTCCTGAAGAGTTGGTATTTTCTGTTTTTCTTCGCAATTAAATTTCTTAATTTGCTTTAAAGTTAATTCAGCGATCTTGCCTCTTCCGTCTGTGGTTCTATCAACACCATCATCGTGAATAACAACCACTTTTTTATCTTTAGTTAATCTAACATCAAGTTCAATTTTATCACATCCTAGCTCAATAGCTTTTTTAAAAGCTAGTAATGTGTTTTCTGGAGCATAACCAGAAGCTCCTCTATGGGCCACAATTTTAATTTTCTTCTTCATAATTTTTATTTTTAACTGTCTATATATTCAATTTTACTCTTTTTTAAGGTAATTTCAAGCCGGCGACGGTATCGCCTGCGAAGCATTGCGATAATAAAAAAGCATAAAAAAAGAGGTGCTGACCATTAAAGATCAACACCTTTGCAACTCTGGATTTTCCAACGCATCAGTTTCCAACGGCCTCTGGACGGATTTCTTGCTCAAATCTATCCACCCAAGTGTTCCAACTCACTACTCTCGCTGCTGGTGCCGACCTCACGGCAACCATGCCTGGCTCAGAAATTAATCCGTTATAATCCTCGACGCTATCCAAGGTACCATTAAGTCCAACATCTCGAAAACGAAGTCTTTTGTAGCCGTATCGATCGAAAACTGAATAGACAAGCTCTTTCTTTCCGTTTATTTCATCAATATAGACCATAATGTCTGGCCTCATAAAGAGCGGGACCACAATTGCGGCCAAAATTCCCACAATGACGACTACTATCAGAATTTCCACTAATGTAAAACCTTTCTTTTCCATTTCTGTCTCCTTTTCTTTCAAATATAGTTAATATAAGGTTCTAACGATTATTTGTATTATACACCCGTTACTTAAATTTGTCAATAGCGAGGACATTTTTATTTCTTAAAAACAATGAATTTATAACCTAAAAAGTTCCAAACCATGGAAAACATAGTTGCAATCAGCGCTCCAACAGTTGCCCAAATCTTGGGAGAAATTTCAGCTTGAGGACCAATTATATTTACTACAAAAGAAGCAATCCCTACATTTATTCCCAAACCAATTCCGCTTACTATTAAAAATTGCAAAAACTCTGTTCCAGTTTTTTCAGTCTCTCTTTTTTTAAAAGTCCAGAATTTATTCCAAAGAAAACTGTTAATTATGGCTATTAAGAAAGAAACCCCTTTAAAAACAGGATAAAAAAAGCCAGCAGTGATTCCAAATAAAAGAATCTGTAAATTGAGCACTCCCCAATCAATCAAAGTGTTGGAAATTCCTACAGTTGCAAATTTTCCAGCCTGGAAAATAACTGGAACCTTTTTTCCTAAA
Organism: Candidatus Nealsoniibacteriota bacterium; assembly: GCA_030617105.1. Lineage (GTDB taxonomy): Bacteria > Patescibacteriota > Minisyncoccia > Minisyncoccales > GWA2-38-27 > JAUWYA01. The sequence continues at coordinate 9,408 of JAUWWC010000004.1, read as the reverse complement.
AGACTGGCAATATAAAGACAAATTGCAGCTGCAATTGGAACAATAACTGCCAAAAGCAAACCTAGATGAATCTTCCAGCCCAAAAAGTCAATCATTGTTTGGTAAATAACAGTATCAAATTCTAAGGTTTTTAAAATTGTAAAAGCCAGCCAGGCAACCATTTCACCAATAATTAAAGCAGAAATCAAATCAGTTTTTCTCCAGGCAACTGGCTCTGCCCCAGAACCTCTAACAGGGTCATACTTTCCTGAAATCATATTCCATCTGATTTTGAATGTCTCAAAAAGCATTTTAACCATGCTTTTAAATTTTACTTTGCTTTGCGCGTCATTTACCCAGGTTATTGGAATTTCTTTAATTTTATAGCCCAGCTTTTTTGCTATAACTAAGACCTCTGGATCAAATCCAAAATGACGAATAAAGATTCTGGAAAAAATATCCTGAGCTGCTTTTTCTTTGAAACCCTTAAAACCGCATTGAGTATCTTTAATTTCCCAAAGACCAATAATTATTCTTCTAACTAATTTAAAACCTCCTCCTAAAACTACTTTTCTTATCCAGGGCTGAGGCACAGATAAAACAGCTCCTTTAATATCCCTTGAGCCAATCACAATATCATATCCTGCTTCAAATTCTGGCCACATTTTCTCAACCTGATCAATTGAAGTTGAATTATCAGCATCAGTAAAAATCCTATACTCTCCTTTGGCTTCAAATATCCCCTCTCTTACTCCAAAACCTTTGCCCAATCGTTCCTTGAACTCAAGAACCTTTAAGTTTCTTATCTCTGACATCAAATCTTTTACTACTTGAACAGTCCTATCACTTGAACCATCGCTAACTACAATAATTTCAGAAACATAGGTTTGCTTCATTAAGTAATTATTTATTTCTCGCAATGTCTTTGGCAGTCTTTTCTCTTCGTTATATGCGGGGATGATTACTGAAAGGTGAATTTTATTATTCATGTTGTTTTATTGTAACATAAAAAAATGGTAGAATAAAATAACATGTCTAATCGTCTCACAAATTTAATCGCTGGAGTTCTGCTTATTATAGTATTCCTGCTTTGCTTTTTCAGCATGAAAGATGATTCAGCCACAATGGATGAAATGTCTCATATCCCAGCTGGTTATTCTTATTTAACCCAGAAGGATTTTCGCATTAACCCAGAGCATCCACCATTGATAAAAGACTTAGCTGCTGTTCCTCTTCTGTTTTTAGACCTGAATTTCCCAGAAGACCATGCTTCCTGGACCCAAGGAGTTAATGAGCAGTGGACCTTTGGCTCCCAATTTCTATACTATTCAGGGAATGATGCTGATCAGATTATATTCTGGGCAAGAATCCCAATGATTCTGCTTTTAATATTTTTAGGTTGGTTCATATTCCGCTGGGCAAAAGAATTAGCAGGAAATAAAGTTGCTCTTTTGGTTTTAACTCTATTTTCCTTTTCCCCTACTTTCTTAGCCCATGGAAGATTGGTAACTACTGATGTTGCAGCTGCTTTAGGAGTAGTTTTAGCTACTTATTTCTGGATAAAGTTTCTAAAAGACCCTACAAAAAAGAATATAATCTTAGCTGGGCTCATATTCGGGGTATCAATACTTCTTAAATTCTCTTTAGTTCTGCTTGTTCCTCTCTTTGCTGTAATCACTGTTGTTTATGCCTGGTTAAAATTTCAAGAAAGAGGTTTTAAACAATGCATTTGGTGGATTTTGAAATATATGGTTATGGCTCTAATTGTAGGAATAATTGGAGTAATTCTTATCTGGCCTGTTTATCAGTTTCATCTTTTAAATTACCCAGCTGAACGTCAATTGCAGGATTCTGAGACTATTTTATCTTCAGGTGGTATAAATACTTTAGAAGGTATTTGCCTATGGATGGCTGATAAACCAGTATTTAGACCTTATGGCCATTATTTCTTAGGACTTCTAATGGCTAGCCAAAGGGTATCTGGCGGCAATACTGTATATTTTCTAAATGAAATTTCAAATAGAGGCTGGTGGTATTATTTCCCCCTTGTTTATCTTTTAAAAATGCCATTAGCTTTTCATATCTTAACTTTACTTGCTCTTTTATATATAGCCTGGCTGATTATAATTAAAAGGCCTTTTTGGAAAGATACTTTTCATCGGATAAAAGAATGGATAAAGAATCATTTTACTGAATTTTCAATGATAGTATTTTTAATAATTTATTGGGTTACTTCTATAAAAGGAGCTCTTAACATTGGAGTAAGGCATGTTCTACCTGTTTTTCCTTTCACTTATATCTTAGTTAGTTTAGGAATAGCAAAATGGAAAAAAATAGCAGCTTCTCTCGTTTTAGTGCTTTTGGGCTTTTACATAATTTCTTCTCTCCTAGTCTGGCCTCATCACTTAACTTATTTTAATGAAATTGCCAAGGGCCCTGAAAATGGATATAAATATGTGGTGGATTCAAACTATGATTGGGGCCAGGATTTGAAAAGATTAAAGAAATGGGTGGATGAAAATGAGATTGAGAAAATTTATCTTAGTTATTTTGGCGGAGGCAATCCTGAATATTATCTAAAGGAAAAATACGCTCCTTGGTGGGGCGATCGTAATAAAAAAGAACTTCCCAAAGGAAGTTATCTGGCAGTTTCAGCAACTCTTCTTCAAGGAGGAAAAGGAAATCCTGCTCCTGGTTTTGACCAACTAACTGGCTACTATCTCTGGCTTGACGATTATGAGCCAATAACCCGAATCGGCAACTCAATCTTCATTTATTATATCCCTTGACCCTTCAGCGGTGTTCAGGGTAAATATAAATTTTCTCAAATCGTAAGTCAATATATTCAAGAGCCCCTCTTTTTTCAAAAGGGACTCTTTCTTTTAGAAGGATGTCAAGTTCTTCAAGCTGCCAGTCTAAATCTCTTTCAGGATTAAAATAAATCTCCCAGCCCTCTGAAGTTTTAGCATTCAATCTTTTTTCAGAAACTATTAGAATTTCTTCAATTGGAATTGTTAATTCAGAATTGATTTTTAAAATCTGGTCTAATTGTTCTTTTTGAACAATGTCTCTCTCGCTTTTAATAATTAACATTTCTGATGGTCTTTCAGAGATTCTTTCAAAAATTACTGCTTCTTTATCAATAAAGAAATAATCTTCATTTTTGGAAAAAACAGCAACTGGTTTTCTTTCTTCAATTTGAACTAATAAAGCATCTGGCAGCACTCTTTCCATATCTATTTTTGCAATCTGAGGATATTTCTGGCAAAGCATTCTATCTATCTCTTTCAAATCAGACAAAAAGATATTCTTAGTATTATCTGAAATAATATTTCTAATTTCTTGTTCAGGAGTTTTCTCAGTTCCTAAAACTGCTATGTTTTTTATTTGAAAAATAGGAGAAAAGATAAAAAGATAAACAAGACCTGCTAAGACAGTTGAAGCTAAACAACCTAATAAAAAGAACTTGTTTTTGAATATGTTAAAAACAGATCTTTTCTTTTTTGTCCTGAATGATTTCTTGTATTTATACTTCATGATTACAGCCTGCGCTTGATTTTCCTAATTTTTTCGAAAATATAGGTTGGCCAATACTTCCAAGAAAGAGATAAATCCTGGGTCTTAACATAATCCTTTCTATAACCTCCAAAACCCTTCTTAAATAGGCCTAAACCGGCCCATGGGTGGTTTTTACTGTCATCAGGAGCAATACCCCAGAAATTATATTTTTGGCATCCTCTGCTTTTAGCTTCTTTGATTGCCTCCCATTGCAAAAGATAAGAAACTGGAATTTTATTGTACTTTGGCAATGAAGCTCCATGATGATAAAACCCAGTCCCTTGCCAGAAAACCGCAATAGATGCAGATGCAATTTCTTTTTTGTATTTGCCTAAAAAAATCATAATCTGATTATCTGGCAAAAAGGAGCAAAGCTGGTGCTCTAAATATTTCAAAGAAAAAGGCACAAATTTATGCCGTTTTGCTGTTTGGCAATAAATTTCATTAAACTTTTTCAAGTCCTCAATATTTTGCGTCTTTACAATTTCAATATCTGTGTTTTTTTGCGCCTGACGGATTAAATAACGAGTGGTCTTTCTCATTCCCATCAAAAGTTCCTCTTCAGAAGGCCTGATGTCCAGTTCCCAAGTTAATTCTGGATGCATATGAATTGGAGCATTTCTAAAAGCGAGATTTCTAAAGGCCTTAATATTTTCTTCATTTCTCTCCCAAATCGGCGAAATTCTAATAAAACTTGCTTTTTCCTGTTTTGCTATTTCTTTTAGTTTTTTAATCAGAACTTCTAAAATCTTTGATTCTCCAACTGGGCCGTGAGGCACGAACAAAAACGTTCCTCGTCTCGCTTTCACCCTCACCACCAAAGCCGCGCCAACCAACTCATTCCCATCATAAACTCCCAGCCGCCAAACCTTTTCCCCTTCTCTCTTTTGAAATTCTCCCCAATTCCAAGAATCCAAAAACGTCTTCTCATCACATTCCAATAGAAAACTTTCCCAAGCTTCTTTATTATTTATTTCTCTTATTCCCATATTTTTTAGTTTTGCGTTAAGCCTGGCTTAACGCAATCTATTACTTTTTGAGCTTGGTTTAAAGAAATGTTTATGTGAGTTGGTAAATTTAGGGTTTGCTTTGATAGTTTCTCTGCCTTTGGACAACTACCAAACTTATACCCTACTTTACCTAAATCTGTATCATCAGGCGCTACTAGGCTTGTATACCAATCCCCTATTAATAAGTTTTTGCTCCACGCCTTTTTAATTATATCATGAGCATTAAGATGCTTTACTGGAAATCTTAAAAACACTGGTTTTGTATTTTCAGGAATTTTAGGCAATTCAAATCCTAAATTTCTTAAATTCTCAAAATAGAAATTAGCAATTTCTTGTCTGTGTTTATTAAACCTCTCTAATTTCTTAAATTGGTTCAAAGCAAGCAAAGCTAAAGCGTTAGGCATTTTCTTTGGAAAATATGATGGCTTTTTGCCCTGTTTTTCCTTCCAATGAACAGCTTTAGACATAAAATGAAGCCATTGGAATAGAACTAAGACATACTTCCCTTTTATTCTATAACTGGGTAGAATCAAGCTCATAAATATGGGATGTAATAACTGTTGTTTAATCCAAAATAAAGAAGGGGGTTTAATGCTATCTCTATATTCCTTTATTTTACGAGCCAATTCATCATCATTAGTAACAACCATTCCTCCATATACAGAAGAAATTACCTTATCTCTGGAAAAACTGAAAAAACCTGCCTTACCAAAACTTCCAACTTTCTGACCATTACGTTCTGCTCCTAAAGCATGGGCGCAATCTTCAATCAAGATTAGATTATTCTCTCTAATAATTTCAGCTGGTATGCCAAAAGTATGCTGAACCATCACTACTCTACTCTTTTCAGTTATTTTTCTGTTTAAATCTTCTATATCAATATTAAAAGTATTTTCATCGCAATCAACATAAACTGGCTTTAATCCAGACCATATAACAGGATTAACAGCAGCATTACAAGTAAATGCCTGAAGCAAAACCTCGGTTCCCTGTTCTAAATCAAGAGATTTCAAAATAGCCATTAAACAAGTTCTCCCGCTGTTAAAAGCAAAAGCATGCTTTACTCCTAAATATTTTTTGAACTCATTTTCTAACTCTTCAATTGCACCACCTTTTTTCCATTTCCATGGACAAAAAAGCAATTTCAAAGCCAACCAAATATCATCTTTTTCTATATTTGGCGATAAAGATATCGAAATTGGTTTAATTAATCCCATATTAACTTAGGAACTCGTCCTTCTAATAAAATTACACTTGGAGAAAATTCTTTTAATTTAGCAATAATATCTTCTGGATTTTCAATCAACAGAAGCGACAGAGACCCGGTCTCTGTTTCTCCTTTTATTTCTTTAAAATAATCTTTTGTTGTAATTATTGCAAGATCACAAACCTCAGCAATCTTTTGTCCTATTCTTTTATGCACTTGTTTTGATGCTTTTCCTAATTCAATCAAACAAGGCATAACAATAACTCTTTTCCCTTGATAAAGTTTCAAATACTCTAAATCAGCAATTACGCCGTCTGGATTTGCAGAATAAGAAGCGTCGAGAATAATCAAGCCCTGTTTTTTCAAAAGCTTCATTCCTCCCTGCTCTGGTTTAATTTTCAAACAAGCTCTGGAAATCTCTTCCAGGCTCATTCCTAAATTTTTAGCACAGGAAACAGCCAATAAAATATTTTCTATATTATGTCTGCCAAGCAAATTTACTTTAAAATCATTTGATTCAATTCTAAATAAAATATATTCTCTTTCAACCCTAACATCCTCTGCCTGTATATCTAATTTATCTTTTATTATAGCTATTCCACCTTTTGGCAAAGCTTCTATTAATTCATATTTTGCTTTTCTAATATTTTCTAAAGAACCAAAAGTAGATAAATGCTGTTCATTAATGCCAGTTAAAATTCCTATCTTGGGTTTAATCATTTGAGCAACCTGCTTTATCTTCCCTCTTTCATAAGCTCCTATCTCTGCAATAAAAATCTGATGTTCTGGATTTAATTCATTTAAGATTGTTTGAGCAATTCCAATCTCAGCATTAATATTTCTTTTTGTTTTTAAAACATTATACTTCTCAGAAAGAATTGTTGCTAAAAACTCTTTAGTTGAACTTTTACCATAACTCCCAGTAATACCGATAACTGTTAGATTTTCAAATCTTTTTCTTTTTTGTTCCGCTTCCTTTAGTGTTCTCTTTATTAAGATATTAGCAGGGATTTGAAAAAATAATATTAAAACAGAAATAATTATTGGGGCTAAAATAATTGAGATTAAAAGAAAAATATAGAATAAATAATTTGTAAAATTAAAAACAAATAACAAAAATAAAAATTCAACAAATATACCAATAGTCAAAATAACAGCAACCTTTTGCGTTAATTCAGGACATCTAACGCCGTGTAAACTGAAGATTATCTTTCTTGTTTTCTGCGTTTCAAAATGCGCTTTAAATCTTCCTAAATGATATTCTTTTAATTGCCAAAGCCAAACCCAAAAAATGAGCAGTTTTGTAAAAACAAAAAACCAAAGAATAGTAATAACTATTTTTATCATATATATTGTTTTACTATTTCAACTAATCTTTGTTGAGCATTTAAATTAAGATTGTGTCCAGTGCTAGGTAAAATCTCTAATTTTGAATCTTTAATTTTGGATTTAATAAGATAAGCCTGTTTTATTGGGGTAATATTATCTTTTTCTCCCCAAATAATAATTGTCGGCATTTGAATTTGAGAAAGAATATCTGAAAGGTCTTCTGCAATTATTTTCAAATATGTATCTCTCATTACGCCTTCAGTAGAAAGATAATCGCTTTTTCTATAAAAGAATTTTTTTAGAAAAGGAGTTTTTATTTTAAAGAATTTTGAAATAAATTTTAATAACTTAACCTTTAAGCTTTTCCTTCTAAAGCAAGCAGCACTTACTAAAAATAATTTATCTATTTTTTCTGGGATTTTCAAGCTGCATTTAACTGCTAAAGCACCGCCAAAAGAATGTGCTAAAAGAGAAAAGTTTTCTAAATTCAAAACTTTAACAAACTCCTCAATAAAATCGCAATAATCATCAAGATTCCAAGCCCTTGGAGGTTTATCACTCTGTCCAAAACCAGGCAAATCAGGAATAATGACTTTTATTCCTTTTTCTGCCAACATCTCCCCTATCCTTTGCCAGTTATTACTTCTTGAACCCCAGCCATGTAAAATTAGGAGAGGTCTCCCCCCTCCAATCACAATGTAATTAATATTTAACCCATTTAAAACACACCTCATAACTTTCTTTCTTTATATCAAAATTTATCCCAAGAATCAATGTTGACACCTTCAACCTAAATGCTAATATAATATTAGAAGTTTCAAAAAAACCAATGCTCATTGAAAACTTTATTTGGAGGTGAAAACAATGAAACTATTACTTGACCCTAGATTTGGAGCAGGATTTCTATTTGGAGTGGCTTTCTCTCTCGCATGTATGAGAAGCTTTTGGGGGATGGTGATTTGTTATGGAATAGCAACATTGATACTGGTAGTGCCTGTTTTGGTTAAAGAGGAAAACACTAATCCATAGTAGAAAGGAAGTGAAAAAAGATGGGTCGGAAAAATATATGGGGAACTATACCGGAATGGATAATTGTAATTGTGGCAATATTGTTTTCAGTTTTGTTTTTAATCGCTGGATGAAACAGAAAAAAAGCCGAGGGGTGAGATTTCCTCGGCTTGTTTTTATTGAAGAATTTATTTTATGACTTTGAAGTCAAGGTATTTTTGAAGAACCCCTGGCACCTTTATGCTTCCGTCTTTTTGCTGATAATTTTCAATAATAGCAATAATTATTCTGCCAGTAGCAACAGCAGTTCCATTTAAAGTATGAAGAAAGTTTAATTTGTCACCTTTTCCGCGATAACGAATATTTAATCTCCTTGCCTGAAAATCAGTACAATTAGAAGTAGAATGAGTTTCCCGATAACAACCTTGAGAAGGCATCCAAACTTCAATATCATACTTAGCAGCAGCCGGATCACCTAAATCACCAGTACAAATATTAACTACCCGATAAGGTATTTTCAAAAGTTTCATCATTTTTTCTTCTAATGATAAGAGAAGTTTATGTTCTTGAATAGATTTCCCAGGATGACAAAAACTAAACATCTCTACCCCATCAAATTGATGAACTCTAAAGACTCCCCAGCTTTCTTTTCCATAAGAACCAGCTTCTCTTCTAAACCAACTTGAAAAACCAACATATCTCTTCGGTAAATCTTTTTCTTCAAGTACTTCGTCAGCATGCATTGGCCCAATAACCTGTTCGGTGGTACCAGCTAAGTATAAGCTATCTTTCTCAATGAAATAAATATCATCTTCTCCTCTATCAACATAACCCATTCCTTGCATCATTTCTGGTTTGAGCATGACTGGAGCAATTAGAGGAATAAAACCTTCTTTAGTCAAAACATCAAAAGATAAATTAACTAAAGCAAATTCTAAAAGAGCAGCTTCTTTTTTCAGGAAACCAAATCTAGTTCCTGAAACCTTAGCTGCTCTTTTAATATCAACTAAATCTAATCTTTCAGCAATTTCTAAATAATCCCGAGGTTCAAATTTAAACTCTGGCCTCTTACCTACTTCCCTTAAAACCACATTTCCAGTTTCATCTTTTCCTGTTGGAACATCAGCTAGAGGTAAATTAGGAATCTGAAGCATTAAATCATTGAATTCTTTTTCAATTTTCTTAAACTCCTCCTTAAGATTATCTTCTTTTTTATCAATTTCTCTCATCTGAGAAATAATCTTTTCTTTCTTTTTCTTATTCTTTGAGCTAGCAATTTCCCTACTGGCTTTATTTTTCTTAGCTTTTAAATCTTCT
>JAUWWC010000010.1 GCA_030617105.1 Candidatus Nealsoniibacteriota bacterium | reverse complement strand
TCGTAATATTGAAATAAAGGTTGGTGGTCTGTAATCGTAGTATCTAAAGCTATCTCACCAGTAGCATCTGTAGTTGGAGTATCAGATTGAGGCAGTTCAAAAGATGTGACTCCACCAAAGTCATAAGCACCAGTTGCTCCTGATAATCCAGCAATACCAACTATTTGTCCTGAACTATTAACTTGGAATAAATCTCCAGTGCCAACTGTTAAGAGAGAAGCTGGAGTTGTGTCTCCAATCCCCACATTGCCGAAAGCATCAACATAAAACAAATCTCCATCTCCCTCTGTTCCTTGAGAAATCATAAAGGCAGGAGTGCTGCCTGAAGTTACTACTTCAAGTGTTGCATCAGGACTCGTATCCCCGATCCCGACGTTGCCAGTGCTGTCAATATTCAACCTATCAGCTCCTGCTGTAACATCATAAATCCTAAAATTAGTATTTGCTGAAGCCCCACCAGTTCCTGCTCTTATTTCCCAGATTCTATCAGTACTTGTTCGGGTAGTATACAAAGCTAAGCCCACATCTGTATTCTCAGTATTAGGTTCTAATGCTAAAAGAACATTACTAGATCCTCCATAAGTTCCTCCATCACTTTTTATGTGTAAAGGGACGGTTGGGTTAGCTAATCCAATGCCCAACCTATCATTGCTATCATCCCAATAGAAGTTGGAGTTATCTTGTGTGAGATTAGTTCCATCAGAAAAAACAACAGAGCCAGCCGTAAGACCTGCTGATATGGTTCCGCTGAATGTTCCTCCTATTATTGTTGTTCCTGTTATTGTTCCTGTAGTAGTGAGGTTTTCATCTCCTAATGATATATCTCCTCCTGAAGCAAATATTGTTAGGTCTCCAGCATCATCTACTTTGAAAGTGGCGTAGTCAACTCCATCATCATAGCTAATGGCGAATTGGGGCGAGGAAGTGGAAAGTATCTCTAATGGATAATCTGCTGAAGCATCTCCTATGCCTAAATTAGCTAATATACCTCGGCTAAAGGTAGCTGCTTGCTCAAAAGTAGAAGAGGCTTTAACAGTGAGTTTGTCAGAAGAGTCTGTGCCAAGAACTGTTGAACCACCAACTCCTAAATCACCAATACCTGCTCTTCCTGAAACTCCTAAAGAAGCAAAGCCCCCATGACCTCCTACTTGAATGCCTGTAGAGCCAATATATACTGGAGCATTACCAGTAGTTGCTAAACCTTGTAGGCCTTGTGGGCCCTGGACTCCTTGAATGCCCTGCTGGCCTATTGGGCCTGGGGCGCCCGGGGCGCCTGGAGGGCCCGGGGCGCCAGCAAGACCTATCAGGCCTTGTTGTTTTAGTTTCTCAAGTTCCTGCCAAAGAGATTCTATCTCTGTTTTATCAATAACTATTTTAGTTGGAGGAACCAATTTCCAGGGACTGAAAACAAATCTTAAACTATCTAAAATCTTATTAACAAATCTTGCTATCTTGTTTCTGAGTTTATCTTTGGCTAATTTAATTCTCTGCTCAATTCCTTTAACTCCATCTACAACCTCCTGACATCCATCTTTAAATGATTGAAAAACATATTGCCTTGTCTGCTGAACAGCCAAACCCAGCTCCTTGAAACCAGAGGCAATATCTCTGACAATCTGGCGAAGGTCATTCTTGACTCCATTGACAAATTTATCCCAGGACCTAAAAATTGTATCTCTGATAAGTACATATTTTTCATATCCTTTTCCAATGACTCTTCCAACAGGGGACTCTTTAATATTCCTGCCAAACCATTGGCCATATTCTTTAAGAGCATCTATTGTATCATAGACAGCAGCTGAATTAATTTCATCTTCTGATATCTTTGTTTCTATATCTTCAAAAACAGAAGAAAAGCTTTGTTCAACAGTGCCAGCTATTCCTTGCTTAGCAATCCCAGCTCCTTCAACAATTTTCTCTCCTGTTTTGTTTATGTCGTTCATCACTGCTTTCAAAGAATCTTTTCCAAAAACTCCTCCAGCGATTATCAAAACAAAAACCATTACAAAAACAACCCCAAAACGTATTGCTGGAGCTGCTACTAAGTTTTTAGCAAATTCAGTAATCCTGAAAGAAAGAGGACAAACTGGAACAAGTTCAGGAATCCCAACTGGAAGATTTCTTGGAGGTAGAATTTCTTTCTCAACCTCAATCTTTTTTACTTTTACAGTTTTTACAACTTTCTTGGCTTTAACTTTTAAATTATTGTTATACTCTACAACCCCTGATAAATATTCTTCAAGCCATTCTTTTTTTATCACCCAGTTTCTGGCAATCTTCACTGCTTTTAATTTTCCCTGCCTTGCGCGTAAACTTAAATATTCCTGTGAGTGTTCACAAAGTTCTGCTGCTTTTTGAAGAGATATATAATTGTCTTTTCCACTACTCATGGTATTGACAAATAATCTAGCCTGGTTAAAATAAATAAAGAAGGCCTTAAGAAAAAATTACCTTAGGATTTTGTGTAGTGACAAGCCTGGGGTTCAATTTTCAAGGGGTCTTCTTTTTTTACTCGTTTTCTATAGATATATATAGATATATATTATATAATATATATTCTATAGTTATTACTATATTATCGCTGTTCCCAAAACACGTGTCAATAGAAAAACTGTGGATAAAGTATCGGATAACAAATAGCCCCTTTAAAGGGGCTTTTCGTATCGGATTAAAGAGGGTTTTAATGGGTTTTTATGCTCTGGAGTATTCCTAATCCAATGAAAATTGCTATTAAATTGCTTCCTCCGTAACTAACTAATGGCAAAGGAATTCCAATAACAGGTAAAATTCCCAAATTCATACCAATATGAATAAAAATCTGGGAAAATAAGATAATAGCAAGACCTGAAGCAAAAAGACGAGGGAAATTTGATTTAGCAGAAATAGCAATTCTCATAATTCGCAAAATTAAAACTGAAAATAGAAAAACAAGAATAGATACTCCTATTAAGCCGAATTCTTCTGCAATAACAGCAAAAATAAAATCAGTATGGGGTTCAGATAAAAAGCCGTATTGAGTTTGAGAACCCTTGCCCATGCCCTGACCAAAAATTCCTCCAGAACCAATAGCAATTTTTGCCTGATTTTGGCTCCAACTTATACCTAAAGGTTCAATTTGAGGCACGAAAAAACTTGTAATTCTTTCTTTTTGATACTCTTTAAGAAGAAATGACCAACTTAAAATCAGGATTAAAAGCCCACAAAGCACTAAAATCAGGAAATGCTTTAATTTAATCCCAGAAACAATCAAAACTCCAAACCATAAGGCAATTAAAATTAAAACCGAGCCTAAATCTGGTTGAAAAAAAATTAGAATAACAGGCAATAAAACATATAATCCTGATAAAAGAATGTGAGATAATCTATACATCTCAATATGCCTCATTGAAAAGTATTTAGCTAATAAAATCGTTAAAACAATTGTGAATACCCCTATCGGATCAAAAGAAATAGGTCCTATTTTATACCAACTTTTAACTCCTCGTATTTCTGGAGCAAAGAAAAACAAACAAAGTAAAGAAATAACGCAAAGAAAATAAAGAATTAAAATAAAATAAGGGTTCTCACGTAATGCTCTCCAATCAAAAAAGCTTAAAACAAGCATTAAAAAAAGCCCTATGCCTAAAAAAATAATCTGTTTTTTGAAATTTAAAAAATCCTCTCTACCCAAAGAAATACTATAGATTGACAATAAACCAATTCCAACAAGCAGCAAAGAGGAAAAAATTAGAATCCAATCTAATTTTTTTAAATGACTTATCATATCAAAGTAATTTCAAAAACTCTTTTTCATTAATAATTTTAATGCCTAATTTCTTTGCTTTGTCGTATTTTGAACCAGGCTCTAAACCAATAATTACATAATCTGTTTTCTTTGATACTGATTCAGAGATATCTCCGCCTAATTCCCTGATTTTTTCTTTTGCTTCATCCCTGGTCATTGATTCTAACCCGCCTGTTAAAACGAATGTTTTGCCTTGTAATTTTCTACTGGTTTCTAATTTTTCTATTTTTACGCCAACTTTCTCAAGTTTCTCTAAGAACTCTCTGTTTCTTTCTTGTCTAAACCATTTGTAAATTGATTTTGCAACAACAGGACCAATGTCTTGAATCTTTTCTAATTCCTCTAATTTAGCTTTTTCTAATTTTTCTAATTTGTTAAAGTGCTTAGCTAAATCTAAAGCGGTTTCTTCGCCAACATTTCTTATTCCCAAAGCATAAATGAATCTTGCGAGGGTGGTTTCTTTCTTGCTTTGAATGGCTTTAATTAAGTTCTCAGTTGATTTTTCAGCAAATCTTTCTAAAGCCAGAAGGTCCCCTTGTTCTAATTCAAAAAGGTCACCTGGGTCAGAAAGTAAACCTTGTTCTAGAAGTTGATCAATGATTTTTGGACCTAAGCCCTCTATATCAAAAGCAGATTTAGAAACAAAATGATAAAAATACTCTCTTTTTTTAGCAAAGCAATCTGGATTTGGGCAGCGGCTAACTGCTTCTCCCTTAGGCCTGACTATCTTAGTATCACATACAGGACACTGATAAGGCATTTTAAATTCTTTTTCTTTGCCAGTTCTCATCTTTGACAGAACTTCTACAATATCTGGAATAACATCTCCTGCTCTTTCAACAATCACTGTATCCCCTATTTTCACTCCTAAGCGCTTTATTTCACCTTCATTATGTAAAGTTGCTCTGGAAACTATTACTCCACCAACCTGAACTGGTTTTAGATAGGCAACCGGAGTTAAAGCGCCTGTCCTGCCAATCTGAACTTTAATATCTTCAACAATAGTAGTTGCCTGCCTGCCAGGAAATTTAAAAGCAATTGCTCCTCTTGGAGCTTTACCAACTACTCCTAATTTTTCAAAGATTCTGTTTGAATTTACAGTTACTACAAGTCCATCTATTTCATAAGGAATTTTCTCTCTGATTTTTTGGATTTGTTTATGGAGTTTAAAAACCTCTGATAAATTCTTGCAGTATTTATTATAAGGATTTGTTTTAAAACCAAGAGCTTTCAAAATCTTATGCTTCTCCTCATGAGTATCAGAGACCCGGTCTCTGTCAACTAAGTCATAAGCAAAAGAGTCCAAGTGGCGAGAAGCAGTAATTTTAGGGTCAAGCTGCCGAACCGAACCAGCAGCTAAGTTTCTTGGATTAGCATAATTTGTCTTAAATTTTTCAAATTCTTTTTTTGAAATAAAAACTTCTCCACGAACAGCAATCAGAGACCCGGTCTCTGTCAATCTTAAAGGAATAGCTTCAATAGTTTTTAGATTTTGAGTAACATCCTCTCCAATAATTCCATCTCCTCTGGTTGAGCCAGTTTTTAGAATCTCATCCTCATATATTAATTCAATTGCCAAACCATCAATCTTCAACTCACAAAAGAAATCAATTTGTTTAGCTTCTTTGTCTGTCAAAAGCTTTGAGATTCTTTCAACCCAGTCCTGCATATCTTTTTCAGAAAAAGCATCATTAAAAGAAAGCATTGGCTTGGGATGTTTGGCTTTTTTAAACTTTCCCAATGGCTTGCCGCTAACTCTCTGGGTTGGAGAATCAGGAGTGATAAATTCTGGGAATTTCTGCTCTAAATCAAAAAGCTCTTTTTTCAAAGAGTCAAGAGCTGTATCAGAAATTTCCTGCTTATCAAGAACATGATATAAATAACGGTGGTGGCTGATAACTTTCTTAAGTTTTTCAATACGTTTTTTTGCCTCTTTTTTAGTCATCCTAATACACTACTTCAATTGCTCTTTTTGTTTCTCCATAAGTGCCAACAGAACGGATGCAAAAATTATTAATAGCAGGACAATCTCCTTCTCCACCTGCT
This sequence comes from Candidatus Nealsoniibacteriota bacterium, assembly GCA_030617105.1. Lineage (GTDB taxonomy): Bacteria > Patescibacteriota > Minisyncoccia > Minisyncoccales > GWA2-38-27 > JAUWYA01. The sequence continues at coordinate 16,204 of JAUWWC010000010.1, read as the reverse complement.
TTAGCTTCAATATAATATTCAGCTTCATTATCTAATGAACAAGGGCTAATTTTAGTACAATTCAAGGCAGCCTCACCATTTTTAGGATCTGCCCGATCCATCAATACTCGCTCAATTCCGGTATCAGCTGCGTAAAATGCTATTACTGAATTTTCCATTCCTTTTATCACTTTTAATTGTCCTAATAAAATTGCGCCTGCGCCTAAAACAATAGCCAAAAGAATGACCATTATCACAATGGCTAAATAAAGAGAAAGCCCTTTTTGTTTATTAAAATATTTCATATTTTTAAAACTTAGCCCGGCTAAGTTTTCTCTTTAAAAAAGGTTGAACAACAAAGAAACAACTGCGAAATAGATTACTAAACTTAAAATATCCCGAACAAGTGTGGCAAAAGGACCAGTGCCAATGGCTGGGTCTTTTTTTAACTTCCCTAAAAGCCAGGGGATAAAAATTCCAATTAAAACTGCCATTAGAGTAGTCAAAAACAGAGAAACCCCTAAAACAACTCCTATAAAATAAGAAGAGCTGAACCAAAAAACAGAAATAAGAGAAAGCAAACCTCCTAAAATCAAAGCCATTAAAAAACCAGCTTTAATTTCCCTGAACAGATACTTTTTGATTCCTAATCTGCTATCTAAAATTAAATTTCTAATAAATAATGTTTCTGTTTGAGTGCCCACAGCACTGGCAATATAAAGGATTAAAGGAATAAAAGCTGCTAAAATAAAATGGGTTTTTAATGGTTCTTCAAAAAAAGCAATAATCCAAGCAGCAGAGATTCCTCCTAAAAGGCCTAAAATCAACCAGGGAAGCCGAACTTTAGTTAGATATAGAGTAGAACCTTTTAAGATTTTCTGCAAAGGACTACGAATACCAACCATTTTTAAAAAGTCCTCAATATTTTCTGAATGTAAAACATCTAAAATAATATCTGAAGGAACAACCCCTAAAAACTTATCATTTTTATCTACTACTGGGATTGACTTAAGATTGTTTTTAAGAGCCAAAATTGCTACTCTTTCCTGGTCAGTATAAGGTCTAACTTTAATAATATCTTGTTCCATTATTTCTCTTACTTTTGTTTGTTCAGGCATACGGAAAACCTCTTTTACAGAGAATACTCCTAATAACTTGTTTTCTTTATTTATAACATAAACATAGTTAATGGTTTCTAATTCTTTCATTTTCTCAAAAAGCATGTTTTTAATATCTAAAATCCGCTCTTCTGCATAACAAAGAGGAACTGCCTCAATCATCTTTCTGCCAGCTGACTCATTTGGATATTTTTTATTGTCCATGTTAAAAAAGAGTGTTTTGTTTTGTTAGTTTCTTTTGTTCTCCTTTTGAAAAAATCTTGATTTTCCCAAAAACTCCATCATAACCTGGCTCCACCTGCACCTTCCCCTGTCTGACCCTTATTATAGCTTGAGCAATTTCTGGAAGAGTATTTGCCTCTAAGTTCTTTTCAGAGATATTCAGCAAAACCTCAAACTCATTGCCAAGCTCTTTAATCAAATTCTGATATTCCTGATTTACAGTTTTAGTAGCAACTCCTTTGCTCAAGGCATTAGCAATTATTTCCTCCAAAGGAATTAAGCTTTTAAAAGGAATTGCTGCTTTTGGCTTTACTCCTTCTGGCCTATCTGCTAATGCTTCTACTCTATTCAAAACCCCTAAGGTTAATGGCTTGCCGCAATTTGGACAAATATTATTGCATTTCTTTGATTCTTGAGGAGACAAGCTTACATCGCAAGCCCGATGACCATCATAGTGATATTTTCCTTCTTGAGGGAAAAACTCAATTGTATAAAGAAACTTTTTAGGATTCTTAGATTTTATTGCCTCAATAATTGCAGAATAACTAAGCTCTGTATCAAAAACATTTGCCTCTCTTCCCAGTTTGGCCGGGCTGTGGGCATCACCGTTTGAGATTAAAGTAATTCTGTCCAATGCAGATAACCGCCAGTTCATCATAGGGTCCGAACTAAGTCCAGTCTCGATGGCGTAGATATATTTTGTATAATCCTCAAAACATTCCTCAATTGAATCAAAGCCAGAACGAGAGCCAAAAATTGAAAACCATGGGGTCCAGGCATGACTTGGAACAATAAAACAATCTTGGGAAGCATTTAAAACAATCTTTGCTAATTCCTTAGCATCTAAACCCAAGATTGGTCTGCCGTCTGCTTTAAGGTTGCCAATCCAGCCAAGCTGAGTATTAATCTTTTCACAGATTTCAAAAGAAGGAGAAAAAACTACGATATGAATTTTTCTAACTCGGCCACCCTTTGAATAAATGCAGCTAATTTCAGAGCTTAGAATAAAACGAGTTTCGCCCGCCTTGCCGCGAGGCAGGTCAGCAGTTTTTTTCAATTTATACAAACCCTGCTCTGCTGGCTCAAGTTTTTCTCTTAAATTTTTAAACCATTCGGGATGCGTGAAATCTGCCGTTCCTAAGACTTTAATTCCTTTAATTTTTGCCCATTTATCTAAATTCTCCAAGTCCATATTCTTGCTAGTGGCTCTGGAATATTTAGAATGTAAATGAAAATCAGCAATAAATCTCATAACTATTATTCATTTTAGCATATATACACAGAATTTCCACAAAAACCCTTGACACAAGTTTCTAAATCATTACAATGGAGAATATAGTGGATAATGACAAAAGGTCGCAAGAAAATTAAAAAACAAAATAAAAAAACAATTAAAAAATCATGATTCAAGACAAACTTTATCCTAGTTTTACTGCTCAGGAAGAGCCTGGGACTCCAGAGAAGCCAGAAGGAGAAGAAACTCCAGACACACCAGTTTCACAAGAAGAAACTCCTGAGACTCCAGAGAAGCCAGAAGGAGAAGAAGAAACTCCGGAAACTCCAGCGTCTGAAACTCCAGAAACTCCAGCAGAAGGAGGAGAAGAAACTTCTGAGACACCAAAAACACCAGAAGAAGGTACAGAGGTTTAATAGGAAATCTTTCTAAAATCAAAACCCCCGCTTGGCGGGGGATTTTGATTAGGATGGGATTACCCCACCACTACTGGTACAAAGAGGATTTCTTAACAATAATCTTATAAATATTCTCTAAGAAATCTCCTCCAGCATAACCAATAATAAAAGCCAGTGGAGGGGTAAGATAATCTAATCCTAAAAAACTAATTCCTGTTTCTTTGATTGCTATAGCAATAAGAAGACCAATAATTCCAGACAAAAACATCATAGCCAAAAAATAAAGGAGCTTAAATCCAACATTCTTATACGAAAACTGATGCTTAATAAAACCAACTAATCCCCTTAATACGCCTCCACCGAATCCAGCAATAAGTATGTATAAATACATAAATTAGCAAGAATAAATTGCGTTAAGCCTGGCTTAACGCAATTTATTTTAGTTATATCTTTAATTTCCCTTGCCTAAAGGTCTTAGCAATATCCTCAGCTGTTTTTCTACCTAAATTAGTTAACTTGAAAAACGTCTTTGGGTTACCAGTAATTAATTTTCTTTTCCTAAGTTTCCTTAAAGAGCTATCTAGTTTGCGAGAGTCAGGCCATTTTTTAATTTTAGAAAAAGAAAAACGTTCTGGAAAAAGAGAAAAGCATTTTTTTACTAATTCCTCAATACTAGAGCGCTTGCCCAAAGAATAAAGACAAAAAAGAATTAAATTATTGATAGATTGTTTATTCGGCCTCATGACAAAAACGGTAAAACATTAGTAAATATATACCAAAACAAAAAAGTGACAAAAACAACAACAGTTATAATGTCTATCATTATATTATTTTACCATAAAAAATAAACAATTTCAAAGATAATTCCTAAAATAAAAATCCCAACTAAGAAATAAAGAATAGGATTCATTATCTGGGAAAACTTCTTTTTCAGAAATGCCCTATATAATAAGACAATGATTATTCCTTCAAGACCTAAGGCAATAGCTCCAGTAAAACTAATTACTTTAATAAACTCTCTTAATCCTAAAAGAAAAAGTATTAAAGGTATAAAACAAGTTAAAAACCAGGCAAAATTCTTAGCAACATTAAAATCATACCAAAATACCTTTTTTAAGGTCAGGGCCAAAGTAAGAAAAGAAGTAAAACAAGTAATTACTCCAAAAACAAAACCCAATTTTATAACGTTATCTCCTAATGCCTGTTCTAATCCAGAAATTGCTTCTTTTGAAGTAGCAGGCCCAGAAGCTCCCAGAACTATAAGGATAAAGAAGAGATAAACAAGGGTAGCTATGATAATGCCTCCAAATATTACTTTCCTTAAACTCTTTCCTGGCCTAGGCAACATTTCTTTGATTTCAGGAATCACAGCTGAGCCCCAGAGAGAAAAAAGAATTACTCCATAGGGAAGAAATAAAAACTTTAGGTCTAAACTTTTAAAATGAGCAATATTAATAAAAGGAAATGCTCTAATAAAAAACAGGGCCAAAATAACAAAAAGGAGAGATAGTAAAAATAATTCAACCCCAGAAATGCTTTTTATACCCTTAAAAACTAAGTAGGCGCCAAGTATAAAGAATAGAAGAGTATACAGGGTTGGATTGCCTCCAAAATAAGGACTTAAACAAAAGTTCAGGAATTGTCCTCCAATAATTAAATAAGCAAGCAGAGCTCCTATTAAACCAATTGCAATAACAAAAAAACTAATCTTCTTGCATTTCTCCCCGAGATATTCACCAACATAGCCAGGCAAACGATGAATTTCTTTAGTGCCTAAAATTACCTCTATATAAAGAAACAGGACTGAGACAGTAATTAAGCTCATAAATAAAAAGTATAAAAGAGCAACAAAAAAACCGGCCTTTAAGGCCATGAAAGGTAAAGCAAATATCCCAACCCCTATCACTGTCCCAAGAAAAATAGCCAGGGCTTTAAAGAAAGTCATAACTATCCTTTCTTAAAAAGTTTTCTTTCAAGCTCTCCAAAAGCAATTAGAATAATAACACATAAAAGAGTAGTCAACAGGGCCAAAAAATAAAGCTTGGCTCCAATAGCTACTCCAATAGCAGCTGAGCACCAAAGGCCAGCAGCAGTGGTTATGCCTTCCATCTGAAACTCTCGCTGGATAATAACGCCAGCTCCAATGAAACCAATTCCAATAGCAACTGCCTGAATTATTCTGGAAGGGTCAAAGTCAACCCCTGCCTTGCCGCCGAAGAAATTAAAAAACTCAAAAGCAATTATGGTAAAAAGGCAAGCTCCCAAAGTAACTAAACTATAAGTTTGCAATCCTGCCCCTTTTCCTTTATACTCTCTTTCCAAACCAATAACAGCACCCAAAACAACAGCCAAAACTAATTGAAAAATAATTTGGACCTCAATATCCATAAAAAGAATAAGAAATTAGAAATTAGAAATTTATACTTTATATACCTTGTATCCTTCTCTGACCTTCTCTTTAACCTTTATTCCAATTGCATCGCCTTTCTTTGCCTTTTCTATCTTTTCATGCTCTATTTCCATTGAGTCAATGGTTTGCTCAAAATCAGTTTCCTCGCCGCCAACAATGCGAATAGTGTCGCCTACTGAAAGCACGTCAGATAATTCAATAACTGCTACCCCGATTTTGGAAAAGTAATGAGTAACTTTTCCAATTAGTTTTCCTTCTTCTTCTGGCATAGTTTAATAAGAGTTAAAAAATTTATTTGACCTTTGGTTTATTATAGCATAACTAAAAATCCCGGCAAAGCCAGGATCTTTAGTGAGGGGGACGGACTCAACAAAATCGGTTTGTTCTTTAAAGCTGGGTTTGGACCTAGCCAGGGATATCCGTTTAACCTCCTTTATTAAATCTCGTGTCCTTAAGGAATATTATCCCGCACCCCCTCACTTTTAATATTAGTTTACCAAGAGCTATTGTCAAGAGTTTTTTACCACCAACTTATCCACACCTTATCAACAATAAAAAGTGCCCTTGATAGGAGTCGGACCTATATTTTAGGTTTAGGAAACCTACGTTCTATCCGTTGAACTACAAGGGCTGGAATAATTTCTAATTTCTAATTACTAGAATAGCAAGTTTTCCACTTGTTGGCAAGATTATTTATGGTAAAATACAAGTACCTGCTCTTCAAATACAACACTGCATTGGCCAGAAAGATTTTTTCTTCTGGCTAGGCGCAAGGAGCGAAGTGTGTCCTTGCGACACATAAGCGACGAGCAACAAAACCAGAAGAAAAAATACTCTGGCTCTACAAGAGAAGCTCATAATGAAGCGATCTCTTCGTTGCTCCTCCTCAATGTACTTTTCAAGTACAATTTCGTCGTCGCGCCTTGAGCTTATCTTCATTATGAGCTTCCAATACAATGTTGTATTCGAAGAGAAGGTACTATTATTATGAAAAACATTTCACCAATTGTGCAAATTGCTAAAAAGGTTTGCCCAGCAGTAATAACCATTGTAATTTCAAAAGACCTTCCAAAAATAGAAGGTTTCTATTTAATGCCTTTTGGCGGCAAAGGAATTATTATGCCCACGTTTAAAAAAGGAAAAAAGGAATCAACCAAAATAGGAGGAGGATCTGGCTTTATTATTTCCAATGATGGTTATGTAATAACTTCCGGGCATGTTGTTGCAGACACTGAAGCTGACTATACTGTTATTTTAGAACCAAAGAAAAAATATCCAGCCAAAGTTCTGGCTCGCGATCCAATTAATGATATTGCTCTTTTAAAAATAAAAGATAAAAAACTCCCCTATTTAGAATTAGGTGATTCAAATAAAATTGAACTTGGAGAAGAAGTAGTTGCTATTGGAAATGCTTTGGGAGAATTTCATGACACCTTGAGTTCTGGAATTATTTCCGGCTTATCGCGGTTTATCCAAGCAAGAAATCAGATGACCCAACAGGCAGAAAGATTAAGAGGTCTTATCCAAACAGATGCAGCTATTAACCCAGGAAACTCTGGAGGACCTTTAATAAATATGCAGGGACAAGTTATTGGTGTTAATACAGCTGCTGTAATGGGAGCTCAAAATATTGGATTTGCTATCCCAATTAACTATGCTAAAAAAGATTTAGAAGAGGTTAAAAAATACGGAAAAATAAAGTTGCCGTTCTTAGGAGTAAAATACGTTCTATTAACAAAAGAAGTTGCTCAAAAAAACAAGCTGCCAGTAAATTATGGAGCTTTGATAGTCAGAGAAACATTAGGAGAATCAGCAGTAGTCAAAGGATCAGGCGCTGACAAAGTCGGGCTTAAAGAATTTGACATAATTTTACGAGCCAAGGGTGAAAAAATTACAACTGAAAACCCTTTATCAAGCATTCTGCGAAAATGCAAGATTGGAGAAGAGATTGAATTGAAAGTTCTGAGAGATAAAAAAGAAATGACTGTCAAAGTCATTCTTGAAGAAAAGAAATAAACATCAGTAAAAAAAAACAGCATAGAACTATTCTCTGCTGTTTTTTTTATTTACCAACTCTGTATTTTATTCCTTTTGGAGGAACAACCCGCCCTGCTTTAATATCTCTCTTAAGATAAAAACGGGACTTGCCTATAACATCAAAGATTGTTTCATAGGGTTCAAAGGAAACCATTCCTTCCCCAAAACTTAAATCATTTAAATCTCGCAGAATTAGTAAAAGTATGATTACAGTTGAAATCAAGGTGCCTGATAAGAATAAAGAGGGTAAATCAGGGGTTCTAATCAGAAATATAGAAAATATTAGTATTGCTGACAGAAATAAAACCACTATCCATTCCATCTTACTTAATTTGTCTGTTCCATATATAAATAACTTTTCTCGAGAAGTAGTAATTTCATTCAAAAGTGGTAAAAAATTGGTATAAGTTTCTACTTCCTTGTTTGTTTTCAGTTCTTTTATTTCTCCAAGCGATTCTATAATTGCATTAAAATAAGGGTCAATTTTCCCGTAATCGCTCCATTCAACATAAAAAAATTCTCTAATATATTTATCAATAAACTCTTGCTGCTTTTTAGCCCATTCTTTATGACGAGAGAATTTACCTAAAACCTGAACAAATAAATAATACGTTTGGAGTCCGCTCACCTCTACTGCCACATTTTCTCTTATTCTCTGATACCTGCTCCAAAGGTCAGTAATAAAAAAGCCAACTAAGATTGCAAAAAGCAATCCAACTATCCCCAAAATAGCATTAATTCCTTCACTAACTTTTTCCTTAATTGGAATAAGAAAAACACAAAGAAAAGATACGCCTATCACTGCAACAATCAAATATTTAGTTTTAATTCTTTTAAAAATAGACATTATTATATTTTAACATTTACAAAAAAATAAACAACAAAAAACCCGAGGTCGGACCTCGGGCTCGGCGGGGCGGCTAGTCGGATTCGAACCGGCGACGGTTCTTCCACAAAGAACAATGTTACCGCTACACCATAGCCGCCATGTGCCCCTGGCAGGAGTCGAACCTGCACTCTTGACCTTAGAAGGATCCTGCTTTCTCCAGTTAAGCTACAGGGGCATACATAACATTATACCTGAGATAATTTATTTAGTCAATCCTCTGGGAAAGGCACTGATTCTAAAAATGGGTCTGGGTATTCTTTAGAATCAGTTTGTAGAAATCTCTGTTCCTGTTCCTGCCAAACTTTTAAAACTTGCTGATATGTCTTTTCATTTAAAAGCGGGGGCTCTACTAAATCTTCAAGCTCTGCTCTTTGAGCAAGAATGCTGTATTTATAAAATAGGAGGCCTCCAAGAAGTAAATCTAAGAAAAAAAGAAACAAGCAAGCCCAAAAAGCATGTTTAGCTACAATCAAAGGCAGCTTTGTTAAGAATTTCTTTGTTTTTTTTATTTTAATTCTCATAATTACTTTGTATAAACTTTAATTGTTAAGTTTGTTCTAACATCTCTAACAAAGAACTCTTCATATTTTTTAGAAGATAAATCATAAATTTCAATTAAGTAAGGACCTGTTTCTATTTTTTCAAGGAATTTTAAACAATCAGGAAAAGGACCAGTCAGGGTTAGACGGAATCCTATGGAATCCCAGGACGCAGTTTCAGTAGTTTCTAATGGACTGGGAGAAATATCAATTGAAATCCCAGCATCTTTGGCTATTTCTCTCAAAAATCTAATTAAATCAATTGGAACTTCAGGATTAATAAAAAGTTCATCTATTTTTTCTAAGTCCTTTTGCAAGCTTACATAGATTTCTTTGAATTGTTCAAACTTTTCAGTTTCAGATTTAGATGAAATCAATTCTTTTCTCGCAAGAATAAAATCTTGGGAATTCTTCTTAATTCCCCTAAATAAAGGGTATACTACAAAACTAATTAAGATTATTATTACTATGCCGAAAAATACTGAAATTACGATTATTTTTTTATCTGAAGTCATATATTTTGAGGAATTTCAAATGTTACAAAAAAATCAATATCAGTAAGTTCAATCCAATTTGATGGTGGAAAGGAAATTTCTTTAAAACTAGGCTCTTGTTCAAGATTTTGCTTGAATTCAAATAAAGTTTCCGTTGTTGGAGAAAAACCAGAAAGAGAAATCTTAATACCTTTACTTTCTTCTTTAGAATAAGGAAAAACAGAAAGATTAGTTAAATAAAGCTCTTGAGGAAGGGTTTGGGAAATTTTCTCTAAAATATCACAGAAATAAACTTTATTTCTATAAAAAAAGTCTAATCTTGCTAAACTTAAGTTGATTAAACTAATCTCTTCTTGAAGATTCTGGATTTCAGATTGCTCCCCTTCTTTTTTAACTTCTAATAAAAGATACTGCTGGGATTTAACTTGAGCCTGGATATATGTTTTGATTGAGAACAAAATTAAAATTGAACAAGTAAGAAAAAACAAAACCAAAATCCAGAGAATTATTACTATTCTCTTTTTCTTTTCCAATAAAAGCTTTTCTTTTTCAGCTGTAGGTAATAAATTTATCATCTTTTTACTCCACGTAATGCAAGGCCTAAAGCGGTAGTATATCCAAGCGATTCTTTAAAAGACAACCCTGGCACCTCTTTTAATGGTGATGAAAGAATATTTACCCAGGGATTAGCAAGTTCAACTGGGATTTTAAGTTCTGAAGAAACAAAATCAGTTAGGCCTTTCAGATTAGCTCCTTTGCCGCAAAGAAGAACTTTATCTGTTGCACCATTATGAGTTTGATAATAGTCAATACATTTTTTAGCTTGCTTAATTAAATCGTCCAGCAAAGGAGTTATTGCTTTTAATGCTTTTTTATGCTTTAAGCCGTATTTTAATTTCAAGTTCTCTGCTTTATTTAAACTTACTTTTAAAGTTTTAGAAATAGTTTCAGTTAGTTTTTGAGATGAAACAGGAATTGATGAGGTAAGGCGGAGAGAATATTCAGAAAAAACAATAAAGCTGGTTGTGCTTCTGCCAAAATCAATTATTAATAAAGGAAAGGGGCTTAGTCCTTTTTTAATTACAGCTCTAGTAATAGATTGAGATTCAACTTCTAAAGCCGAAGGAATAAGCCCTGTTTTTTTCAAACAAGATACATAAGGGTTAACAGTTTCTTTAGGAAGAGCAGCAATTAAAATATCAAAAAGGTCTAATTTATCAGGAGAAGGAATTATTTGAAAATCTAAATAAACCTTTTCAACTGACAAAGGAATATAGTTTTCTGCTTCAAAAGGAACAGCTGTTTTCAATTCGTCTTGTTCCATTTTAGGCATCTGAATTACTTGTAAAAATGCCTTTTTTTCAGGCAAACAAGCAACTACATATTTTGTTTTTATTCTTTCCCCTTTAACTTTAGTTAATGCTTGTTTAATAATACCAGCCAAGGCATCTTCATCTTTTATTTCTCCCTGTTCAATTATTCCTGGCTTTAGTTTTACTTCTCCCCAAGAGACCAAACGAAAAAACTTTCCTCTTTTCTTAAGTTTTGCAATTCTCAAACACAAATCAGAAATATCCAAACCAAATGCTTCAGGTTTTAAAGATAAAAAATCTAACATAATTTTAGAAATTTTAATACGATTCTTCCCAATGTTCAACGCTTACTACTGGAGAAAATAGCGCGTTTCCCAAAGTGTTAGCAATTATTTCGTCCTTGAAATAAATATTTAACTCCCCGAGACTATTTTTCCCGATATTCTCAAATTTAATTTTTTTTGCTACAATCCCACCTTGTATTGTTAAAGGATTTGATATCTCTTTCACTTTCATATCTTTAAGAGCATATAAAAGTCCAGTGATGCTGCTGTCCTGCTGGAGATATTTACCCAATTCTATTTTACCTTTGGACAAAAGACCAGAGAGTTTTGTTTCTGGGCTATCATTAGTAACTATTATCTGACTATTTCCTTCATGCGTTATATCTTCTCTTTTCCAAGAATATTTCTTGCCAATCTCAATATTTTTTTCAGCCACCAATGCTCCGTTATTAACAACAAGAATCCTGCCTCCCCTTAATCGAACCGTGCCCTTAACGTAAACAATAACGTTATTAGTAATAACATTATTTAAAGTTAAACTCCCGCCTTGTCCTACTTGCCATAAAAGATCTTCAAACTCAGCAGAACTACGAAAAACGCATTTATTGCTGGTTACTACAATGTTGTTCCATGAATCTTTACCGATTATGCTGCATTGTCCGGCATCTTCAGCCGCTTGAGCCAAGTTTTTATAGGAAGTTGAGGCAGTGGAATGAAAATCAAGCATAGGCATGAGAATTGAATCTGAAGCTGGAGCATAGTTTTCTGCGTGGATTTCAGTAGCAAATACAGTGCTGTCCTTTTTTTTGTATTCGTGAACCATTAAAATCTGGCCTTCTAAATTTTCTATTTCTGGGGTCTCGGGATCATCTTCAGTAGTTTCATCATCAGTAACTGTAACTTCACTTTGCTTTTCTATTTTAACATCGCGATTACTAAAAAGATTAGCATTGTAAACATTTACTTTGCTATGCCCTATTTTTAATTCATCGCGTTTTCCTGTTCCTCCAGAAAAAACAGCCATAGGCCCTACAGAAGTACCAATTGCTTTAAAAACTTCTGTTTTAATAATTCTCTGAGCAGTTTTTCCATTTGGGAGTTGAACTGTAGCGACAGAAGTAAGTTCTCCCATACCTCGATCAGAGTTTTCAATAGTAACGGTATATGATCCTCCAAGAACATCATTTTTAGTAAAGGTAGCAGACCAATAATCCCCTCCTGAGTCAGGATTTTTATTTGGGTCAATAAAATCACTTGCCCAGGAGGAGTCATTTTTTAATTTCCAGATAGCCTCATTTATTCCTGCTTCAGCTAAATAATAAACCTGGGCCACTGTTTTTTGACTTTTAGAAATTCTAATTTCAGTTAAAGCAAAAGATAAAAGATAGGTACTTAAAAATAATAGCATCCCTAATGTTAAAAAAACAATTATAAGAATACTTCCTTTTTTTTGATTGAACATAATTTTAAAAATTTCTGCCAAAAACTTTAGTTTCCATTTTTAAAGTTTTTCCTCCTTTCTCTAAAAATAAAACAATATTTATCTCTTCTAAACCCCAGAATTCTGCTATTGCTACCCATTCCCCTATTATTTTTGATGCTTCTATTGATTTTTCAACTAAGATCTCATCAGTATCCCAGGAAACCAATGTTTCTTCTGAATCTCCAAAAACATAATATCCAATTACTTCCCTTTGAATAAAACCATTTGATTTAAAATAACGAATATAATGATAAGAGCCAAAAATCTTATACTCCGAACTAATGTCCGGCATACACCCTACCCAATTTTCTTCAACAACAGCTGTTTGATTGACTCCATTATAAGTTGTAATTTCTCTTACCTGTCCAGAACAGACTCCCTCAATGATTTGAATTATCATATCTTTATAATAATCATCTATGCTATAAGCATCTGAATCTAAATCAATTGTATTTATGCTTCCTCCCCGGGCTTTTCCAAATTCGCTGTGACCGTCATGAAACATAATCTCTTCAGAAGCATTTACTCTTTCTGCTGGAAAATCCATAGCTATCTCTTTTGACTGACGAATTTCTCTAAGCATTTTTTCTAAGATTACCCTACCGTTTTGAGTGAGTTCAGCTGCGATTTCACTTTCTCGATAAGCACGCTGAGCCAACACATACGCTCCATAAACTGCTCCGATAATTAAAACAAACATAACAATCGTCACCAAAAGTTCGGTTAGAGTGAACCCAGAATTTTGATATTTTTTTCTCATAGTCAAAATAACTTTTTATCTCTCACTAATTAAAGTAACAATTTTTATCTCTTCAAAGCTTATTCCAAAAAGAGATTTCCAAGATACTGTTATTTCTATTTTTTTTAATCCCGGGTCAGGACTACAATCAATGACTTCTGAGAAATCACTACCATCAATACAGGTTATTTTCGTTACTCTTTTATAGTTATTAAAACCGGGCATCTCGCCATAATCTTCAGTATCCATACAAGTTGGAATAAGGTCTCCAGAACAAAGAACCTCGCTGTATGATTTGGAAATAACTTCTTCAATCTTTACTTGAACAAGCTGGGCTGCTAATGTAGTTAATATGGCAGATCTCTCCAAATGTACTCCAAAAGGAAAAGCGCTTAAAACCCCTAGGATTCCCAGCATCAAGATAAAAATTGCTACTATTGATTCAATTAAAGTAAAACCTTTTCTCATATTAATCAATTATTTTAACAAAGCCAGAAGGCCTAATTTCAATAGTTCTTTCATTTTCTTTAATGTTTTTTAAAGTAATATCTGTGCTCTCTTTTACTGCCCCATAAGGATTGTATCTGACTTCATTGTTAGTTAAAGCAGGGTTAATTGTTAACTCTATAATTTCTTCAGGAATAGTCGTCTCAGGTTTGATAGGTTCGGTTTCTCCGCATTGAACTATCCTATATTTTCTATTTGTTGGAAAATCTGCTGGAAATTGGACACAATATTCAATTTGTTCGGTTAAAGCTAGTTGTTGAGCATAACGGAGATCGGAAACTAAATCCCGAGTAATGCCGCTTAATTGCAAATCCGGCTGATAATTCCTAAATATCGGAAAACTAATTCCAATAAGAATTCCAAGAACAGCAATAACAATTAAAAGTTCTATTAGGGTGAAACTATTTTTCATAACGTTTGCATCATTGAATATATTGGCTGAATCATTGAAATAGCGAAAAAACCTACAACTGCTCCAATAATAAGCATTAAGACGGGCTCAATTATAGCTGATAAATTTTTAGTAGTATTAGCAACTTCTTCTTCAAAAAATTCAGCTAATTTCTCTAAAATATTTGCTGTTTCACCGGTCTCTTCTCCAACTTCAATCATCTGAATTACTAAACTTGGATAAATATCTTCATGTTCTCTAAGCGCTTCGGCTAACTTACCTCCTTTTTTAACTTTTTCAGCTGCTTCTGATATTGCTTTCTTGTAGCGAACATTACTTAAAGAGCCAGAAACAATTTCCAAAGACCTGACAATAGGAACACCAGCAGCAATAAGGGAAGATAGAGTTCTAACTGTATGAGCAGAATTGCTTTTCTTTATAATCGGGCTAATAATGGGGATTTTTAAAATAGAAGTATCAAATACTAATTTCCCAATCCTGGTTTTTAAAACCACTCTCAACAAGATTAAAAGAAACAAAATGCCTAAAGGCAGAGTAAACCAGAACTTCTCCAAGAAAGTACCAATAGCAATTACTAATTTAGTGGTCATTGGAAGTTCAACTCCTAATTCGGTAAAGACCTTAGATAATTTAGGAACAACTACAATCAACATTAAGATTCCAATGCAAACCATAGCAAAAACTATAACTGCTGGATATATCATTGCTCCTTTTATCTTTGATTTTATTTGATATTCTTTCTCCATTTGCTGAACTACAACTCTTAAAACTTCTTCCAAGGTTCCGGTTTCTTCTCCAACTCTTATCATACTAAAGAAAAGTTCAGAGAAAATATTAGAATATTTACCAAGAGCGTCAGAAAAAGTTTTTCCCTTAATAATCTCCTCTCTTATATCTAAAAGAATCTTTCTAAGTTTCTTGTTTTTACTTTGTCTGGCTAAAATCTTTAAAGCCCTTGGCAAAGGAACCCCAGCAGCAATCATAACCCTGAGATTTCTTGCAAACATTATTTTTTCAGTTAAAGAAATCCAACCCAAAAATGGGATTGAAACTGTAAATTTCCTTTTTTGTTTTAACCCTTCTTCAGATCTAGTTGAAATTAAAATACATCCTTCTCTACGAAGAATTCTGGCAACTTGATGTTCATCCCTTGCTTCCAGGGTTCCTGAACGCGGCTCCCCTTGCAAGGTTTTCGCAATATAATTATATTTAGGCATTATATTCATTTGCGTTAAGCCTGGCTTAACGCAATATATCATTTGTTATTCCTCTGCCAGCAATCCTCTCTCCCTCGCTCCTTCCACGTATAGTTTCCTAATCTGGGCTGAACTCAGGGCTTGCTCGTAGATGCGGACATCGTCGATTGTGCCGTCGAAATATCTACCTCCATGTGACCAATCGCCAATTCTTAAAACTCTTGAAGATTCAGTCACATTAATAGAATATGTTAAATTACTAACTTCTACCCCATTTTGATACAAATAAACTTTTTTTTCAGATTCGTTTCTAACAATAGCATAATAATACCATGTATTCAGATTATTTTCTGGAGGGTATAAATTATATACTGGGTCATATATAATTCCATTTCCCTGAAAAAATAGAATTCTACTTCCATTAGTTCTAAATTCGATACTATATTCCCCTAAATAAGATTTACCCAGAACCCCTCTGGTACCTTCAAATGAATCTGCTTTACCCCACCATGAAATTGTTAAATCTCCTGTTATTCTCAAACTACTATCATCAGCAACCCTAACATAATCATCATTCCCATCAAAGCTTAAAGCATAACTTTTTCCGCTTGGTGTATCATCTGTCCAGGGACTGGCTGGGAAATTGTTTAATGTGCCGTCGTTGTCAAAGCCGCTGGCGTCTCCTGCTGTTCCTCCTGATCCTTCATTAAAGTCCCACACTCCTACTGCATAAGCGCCTAAGGCGTGGTGCACGCTGGAAGCAAACTGAAGACTTTTGGCTATTCTGGCTTTGTCTCTGGCTGACTTGGTAGCTACTAATACTATACTTGCTATAACACCAATAATAGCTATTACTACTAATAATTCAATGATGGTAAATGCCCTTTGGTTTTGAGTTTTAAACATCTTTTTTGCGTTAAGCCTGGCTTAACGCAATATATCATTTGTTA
>JAUWWC010000017.1 GCA_030617105.1 Candidatus Nealsoniibacteriota bacterium | reverse complement strand
TGCCAATATATTCAATGAGCTTTTCTAAGACCTCTGAATCTGTTTTTGTTTCATATTTATCAAATTCTTTTTTAATCCAATTTTTTAATCTTTGGCCTGCAAGAGGTTTAAATTCCTGGGACTTGCCTTCTTGCTTAAGAAGTTTAAACAAAGAGTCATTTTTATTAATTTCTCCTTCCTGATAAAACAAAATTATATCTTCTGTTTTCAAGAAATCTTTTTTATTTTGGCAAAACCTTTCTTTAAAATCAGAGTTTTTAAAAGCATTAGTAATAATTGCCAATTTTTTCTCTTTAAACATTGATGCTTGCTTAACTTCATCTTCCAAATCATCAAACCTTTCTAAATACTTCAAACTCAATCCACTCTTGTGAATTTTCTTATGCCTTTCAATTATCTCCTTTAATTTCTCCCTCATCCTATATGTATCTTCTCCATAGAGAAATATAATCATGGCAGTTTTATATTACCCAAATTAAAAAACAATTTCAATTTTTAAAAATAAAAAAACCGAGGGAGAGTCCTCCGATTTTTTCTAAATCTCTGTTGTTTCTACTTCAACACTGCTCTAATCTTGTCAATTATTTCTCCTGGAGTGAAATGGGCTTTAATCAAATAATCATCTGCTCCCATTTTCAATCCTTTTTCAATATCATCTTTCTGACCAAGATTTGACAAAATAATCACTGGGGTCTGAGCCGTTGCTGCATCTTTTTTCATCTTGCTTAAAACCTCAAAACCATCTATTCCTGGCAGAATAAGGTCAAGTAAAACCAAATCAGGTTTTTCATCTTTAATGCTTTTTATTCCCTTTTCTCCATCCACTGCCTCAACAATATCATAACCTTCTTTTAGAAGCTTCTGACCAATAAGCTCCCGAAGAAACTTATCATCTTCAATTATGAGAATTTTCTTTGCCATATATATTATTTTAATTTGTTTTTAAAATAAAAGCAAACTTAAACTGTTAATAAAACTCTCCAGTGATAAATTCGCCAAACTGTTCTTTTACTGGAATAGTAAAGTAAAAAGTTGAACCTTTGTCTTGTTCGGATTCAAACCAAATTCTCCCTCCATGCGCCTCAATAATATTTTTAGCTATATAGAGTCCAAGTCCTGTGCCTTCAGTGTCCATCCTCATTATATTAGAACCTCGGAAAAACTTACTGAATACTTTCCCATGCTGTTCTTGAGAAATCCCAAGTCCACTGTCTTTAATTTTAACTTCTATTTCCTTTTTATTACTTTTTAGAGAAATTGAAACCTTGCCTTCAGAAAGAGTATATCTCAAAGCATTGTCAAAAATATTTTCAATAGCAATTTTCATTTTTTCAACATCTAACATAACCCCGGGCAGCTTGTCCTTTTGTTTCTCAAACTCAAATTTAAGTTTCTTTTTTTCTATTCTTTTCTTATTAACATCTACTATAGATTGAATAACACCTTCAATGTCTGAAAGAACTATTTTAGAAAGATATTTTCCTTCTTCAATCTGAGCCAAATTCAAAAGGTCTTTAATCAGCCGGATTACTTTATCATTCGTATTGTATGCTTTCTTAATAATCTCTTTTTGTTCTTTATTCAGCTCTCCTAAATCTTCTTCCAACAAGATTTGAAGAGACCACTTCACTGCTGAGGTTGGAGTGCGCAACTGATGAGCAGCCAAAGTAACAAATTCGCTTTTCATTCTCTCTACTAATTTTTCCCGAGTAATATTATGCAGAATAACTAAAGCGCCAAACCTCTTTCCCTCAATTATCATTGGGCTGCTTGTTACTTCTAAAATAAAGTTTTCTCTAATATGAAGTTCTTTTCTAAAAAACCCTTTTATTCCTCCTCCAAAAAGAGAAACTAAAGGTCTAAAATTAGGGAAACGGCTTAATTCTAAAATTGACTTTCTTAATATCCTTTCTTTCCTAATCTGGAAAAACTCTTCAGCTTGAGGATTAACTAAAACAAGTTTGCTGTCTTTGTCAAAAACCAAAAGCCCATCAGATAGATAATTAGTGATCGCTGCGCCATCTCCAAAAAATACCTTATTCTTGTTTTTTCTCTTCCAAAACATTGTTTGATAAACGGTTAATTAAAGTTTGAAATTCGTAGTTCTTAAAAATCTGAATCACCTTATCTTTATTATAATCTGGCCAAGAGCATTTGCCTAAATCAAATTCAATTGGTACATTCTGATTTATCTCAGCTAACATCTTAGAAATAAATGCTTGGTCTTTGTAATCGTGAAGCTTCTTTCTCAAAGATTCTTTTATTTCTCCAGCTTTATCGCTGTTTTGTTCCATTTCTTTGTAAAGATTTTCCAAAGTTCCAAACTCTTTTATTAAAGATATGGCTGTTTTCTCACCAATGCCTG
This sequence comes from Candidatus Nealsoniibacteriota bacterium, assembly GCA_030617105.1. Classification (GTDB taxonomy): domain Bacteria; phylum Patescibacteriota; class Minisyncoccia; order Minisyncoccales; family GWA2-38-27; genus JAUWYA01. The sequence continues at coordinate 6,940 of JAUWWC010000017.1, read as the reverse complement.
AAACTCCTGGAATATTATCTGAAGGATCTCCCCTTAAAGCCTTATAATCAATCAGTTCTTCAGGAGATAATCCATCATACTTTTCCTTAACCTTTTCCTTGTCATATAAAACAGTGTCTTTGAGCCCTTTTCTTAAAGCATAAACTTTGGTGTTTTTATCAACAAGCTGTAAAGCGTCCAAATCCCCTGTTAAAATAATTGTTTCAATTTCAGGCATAATCTGTTTTTTCGGAGCTGTTTTGGAAATGGTTCCAATTAGGTCATCAGCTTCAAACCCTTGTTTTTCAAAAACCTGAACATTAAAAGCTTCCAAGATTTCTTTTATCTTAGGGATTTGCTCATAAAGTTCTTGTGGCGCTTTTTTTCGAGTAGCTTTGTAAGGTTTGTATTTCTTATGACGGAAAGTAGGAGCAGGGAAGTCAAAAGTAGCAACAACAAAATCTGGATGAAATTCTTTAATGGCTTTAAAAAAAACCAATAAAAATCCGTAAATAGCATTAACTAGCTCCCCCTTTTTAGTAGTTAACGGCGGCAAAGCATGGAATGCCCTATGAATCACTGCATTAGCATCAATAACAATTAATCGCTTTTTCTCCATATATCTATTTTAGCATAGAATTTTCAATTTTCAATTTTCAAACAAAAAAAGGCGATTTCTCGCCCTTTGTTTTTTAATAAATTTCTAATGGTTCAGCTTATGACTTTTTCTTAGGTTTGATTTTTTGTTGTTTATCAACAGCCTCAGTAAGCATCTCTATCTCTTTGACTGTGAGTTTCCTTCTCTTTGTTTGCCTTATAACATCTAAGGCATTATCGATATTGCCATCTCTGCAGTGTTTTTCTATCACAACGTTGATCTCGTCTACGGACAACTTTCTCCCTAATAATGCAGCCGCTTCTTTGGCTGATGTAAGATAGCCATTGTTGATATGTTCTTTTATCACACTCTCTATGAGTGATTTTACTGCCTCAGGCATGTAGTCCTTTGCTTCAATAAAAACACGTTTTTCTGCTTTTGAGTTAAGCCAGTTCTCTCCGATGATATGGTTTGCGAAATTCTGAATCGACGAATAGGGAACTCCAAGAAAAACTACCTCTAAAGCCATTTTGATCTTGCCAGTTGTTCCGCCTACTTTTAAATTTTCAGCAGCAAGAATATTGGTTAATAAAACCTGCCTCGTTTGTGATGAAGCGTCTTGACGAACTACTGTAAAAGCTTCTCCTATGCGCTGTTTTCCAAGATAAGCAAGGGCTAAAGCATCAACTGCTTTTGTTCTTTCAGAATCATCTATCCTTACTTCTTTCTCTGTCATTTCATATCTCCTAAAATAATATTGGCTATCAAAATAAATTGTTTAAGAACTATTCACACATTACCGCAATCCATCTATTTTGTCAAGGCCAATTATTTATAAATATCGTGGGTGCCGATGTGTAAAAATAAAATCTCTCTTTTGGAGAGAAAAATAAATTTTATTCGATAAGAATCATCAATCCAAAACGCCCAACATCTTTTATCTTTTCCTGAAAGTTTATGAGTTTTTAACCGAGGATTAAAAGGGTTTTCTCGAAAAATCTGTTCTTTCTGTTTTGCTTTTTCTTTAATATTCTGGGGTAATCGCCGATAATTCTTTTCAAATTTAGGCGATGTTTTAATTATCATACACTTATTCTAAATCTGATAAAGATTTTATAGTTTTACACCTTCCCTTTTTATAATCATCTAATCCCTCTTCTACCAACTTATCTAACTCTTCTGCCTCTTTTCCTTCTAAATAATAAGTTGGCACTGCCTTTTCACGCAATTCTTCATATTCCCGCAAAGGCAAAATAACCAATCCGCCTTCTTTGCGAACAGTTTCTTTAGAAACGCTTATTGAATTTTTAGTAATCTGGTTACTCATACAATTTTATTCTATCAAAAAGATATCTAATGTCAATAAGTAAAAGTTATTTTCCTCTTCTTTTCATCAACGAATTCAAACTTAATCCAAAAAGTATGTTTGGGCATAATTCTTTTTATTTTATCAGCCCATTCAACAGTAATGATGTTTTTAGGATTAGAAATGATTTCCTTAAAGCCTAAATCTAATAACTCTTTTGATTTCTGAATTCTGTAGCAATCAATGTGATAAAAATTGTTAAACTTCTTCATTATTACAAATGTTGGACTAAGAATCTTTTTTTTAATTCCTAAACCTTTGGCAAATCCTTGAATAAAGGTTGTTTTTCCTCCGCCCAATTCTCCTTCCAAGCCAATAACAAAACCGTTCTTTTTTGGCTTGTTTTTTAGAATTTCTTTGGCAAATTTCTCGCCTAATTTCTTTGTCTGGTTTGGACTACTTGTAATATTTTCTTTTTTCATGTTAATATATCATAACATGGAGCAAGCAAAAAAAATAACTGGAGAAGTTGAAATTCCTCAAGCCATAGTTAAAGATGTCCAGAACAAAGTAAAGAATATTCCTGGCTTTAAAAAGAAGATTGAATCGTCGTTAAAGAAAATTACCACTGAACTTCTTAGCATTATCTTAGCTGGAGCTATAAATCTTGATGCTTCTGATATTCATATTGAGCCAGAGGAAAAGCAAGCAAAATTTAGAATTAGAATTGATGGAATTTTACAGGATGTTCTGCTTTTTGATTTAAAAACCCACAAAGCTCTTATTTCTCGAATTAAACTTCTTTCCAAGCTTAAACTAAATGTGACCGACCGGCCTCAAGATGGCCGTTTTTCTATTTTATTAGGCGCAGTTCCAATAGAAATCAGGGCCTCATCTCTACCAGCTGAATATGGGGAATCAATTGTCTTAAGAATTTTAAATCCAAAAAGTTTAATTAATGTAGAAGCGCTTGGCTTAAGACAAGAGCTGTCAAAAATCTTTAACAAAGAAATTAAAAAACCAAACGGAATGATTCTTGTTACTGGACCAACCGGCTCAGGCAAAACTACTACTCTTTATGCTGTCTTGAAAAAACTCAACAAACCAGAAGTTAAAATTATTACTATTGAAGACCCGATTGAATACCATTTAGAAGGAATTTCTCAAACTCAAGTTGACCCTAAAAAAGGATATGACTTTGCTAAAGGACTAAGATCAATAATGCGTCAAGACCCTGATGTTGTGTTAGTGGGCGAAATTAGAGATTTTGAAACTGCTAAAATTGCTCTTCAATCTGCTTTAACTGGTCATTTGGTTTTGAGCACTTTGCATACTAATGACGCTGCTGGCACTATAGCCCGGCTCCAAGCATTAGGAGAAAAACCAAACAATATTGCTCCAGCTATAAATATGGCGATGGCTCAAAGATTAGTCAGAAAAGTTTGCAAAAAATGCGCAGAATTCAAAAAGATTTCTCCAGAAGATCTGAAGAAAATAAAAAAAGCCCTAAAAGGACTTAGCAAAGAAATTAAAATTCCAGAATTAACAGCATCAACAAAAATTCCTCAGACAAAAGGATGTAAAGAATGTAATTCTACTGGGTATAAAGGAAGAATTGGTATTTTTGAATTCTTTCTGAATGATACTGATATGGAGGAATTTATCTTAACTTCTCCCTCTATTACTAGCATGAGAGAATTAGCAATAAAAAAGGGGATGGCTCTAATGCGCCAGGATGGATTCATAAAGGTGCTGGAAGGAACTACCACTATTGAAGAAATAGAGAGAGTTGCTGCTGAATAACCCATAGAAATAGACCTGGGGCTGGGGGAGGTACTTAAGCTTTAGGAACAAAAGTTTAGAACTTTCTCGAGGCGTGGTCTCGTTCTCACCAGACCATCCATCTGCAGAAAACTCCAAAGCCCCCAGCCCTAGATCTATCTCTAACTATCCATTTTAATACATTATGAAAGATTTGTCAAGCCCTTCAAGGCCTTTTTCGCCAAAACTAACTGAGGAAGATAAAACTCTTGATTTAACTTTGCGACCAAAAACCTGGCAAGATTATATTGGCCAAGAAAAGGTAAAAAAGAACATCCAAATAATTATTCAAGCAGCTAAAAAAAGAGGTGAGCCAATAGAGCACCTGCTTTTTTATGGCGGGAGTGGACTTGGTAAAACCACTATATCACATATTATTGCCAAAGAACTAGACACAAATATCAGGGTAATTGCAGGTCCTGTTATTGAAAAAATTGGGGACTTAGCTGCAATTTTAACAAATCTTAATGAAGGCGACGTCCTCTTCATTGATGAATTTCATCGCCTCAATCGCTTAATAGAAGAATTTATTTACCCTGCTTTAGAAGATTTCAAACTGAATCTTATCTTAGGAAAAGGGCCAATGGCAAGGACTATGGAACTGAAACTACCAAGATTTACTCTAATCGGGGCCACTACCCGCTTAGCTTTATTATCTGCTCCTTTGAGAAATCGGTTTGGAGCAACCTTCCAGCTTGATTATTATAAAAAAGAGGATATTGAAAAGATTATTCAAAGATCAAGCAGGCTCTTAAGAATAGAAATAGAACCAGACGCTGTTAAAATTATTACCCAGTGTTCCCGCTTCACTCCAAGAACAGCTAACCGGCTTCTCAAAAGAGTCAGGGACTTTGCCCAGGTTGAAGGAAAAGGAAAGATTACAAAAGACATTGCTGAAAAGGCCTTAAAGTTTTTAGAGATTGATGAACTTGGTCTTGAATCAGGAGACAGGAAGATTTTGGAAGTAATTATTAAGAAATTTGAAGGAGGTCCTGTTGGTCTTCAGACATTGTCTGCTGCTACTTCAGAAGAAGAAGATACTATCTTAGATATTTATGAACCTTATTTAATGCAGCTTGGCTTTATTGAAAGAACCCCCCGCGGACGAACAGCTACCAAATTGGCTTATCAACATTTAGGAATAAAGTGCAAAAATTCTCAAAAACTCTTATAATATCAATATTACTACTTCTGCCTCTTACTACCCAAGGGGTTTTTTATTGACAAGCCTATAGTTTCATGCTATTTTTGAGCATCGTGTTAACTAAATGGTTCTTTTAAAATTAGAAAGGGAAAGAAAATGGAACAAGAACAAAAATGGGCATTGCTTTCAGTGTTTAACAAGGATGAGATTGTTGACTTTGCAATAAGGATTAAAGCGCTCGGTTGGAATATAATTTCATCGGGCGGCACGGCAAATGCACTCAAAGGTTCAGGCATAGACGTAATGGATACGGCTGAGCTGATTGGAGGAGGCGCCATGCTCGGACACCGAGTGGTTACATTATCAAGAGAGATTCATGCTGGATTACTTGCTGATCCGAATGATTCTGAACACGTTGCCGAGATGAAGAAACTTGGCATTCCCTTTATTGACCTTGTTTGTTGCGATTTCTATCCGCTTAGTGACGAAATCAGTAAACCCGGCGCTTCAGTAAGTTCTGTTGGAGAACAGACTGATATAGGCGGACCTACAATGGTCAGATCAGCTGCAAAGGGTGGCAGAATTGTAATCTGCAGGCATAAAGACAGGCAGGTTGTGATTGAACAATTAGAAAGCGCTGGTGATGTTAGCACAGAAACCAGACAAATGCTTCGTGCAAGAGCCGAATACGAAGTTGCTAAGTATTGTCTTGATTCAGCCCGATTTCATAGCGAAGGGGATTTCACGGGAGTTACGGGCAAACTTGTTCTTGCGGCAAAATATGGCGAGAATGCGCCGCAAACTCCTGCCGGACTTTATAGCACAGACAGTGATGATCCGCTCGCATTGGACAAATTCAAGGCTATTAAAGGAACCGAACCTAGCTACAATAATCTTTGTGATATTGATCGCCTTGTGCAGACGCTCACGCATGTAGAATCCGTGTTTAGGCTGAATTGGGGCTTCAAACCGGATATCATGATCGGTGTCAAGCATGGCAATCCTTGCGGAGCAGCCGTCAATATTGGTGTCCGGAACAAACGAAGGGAACTGGCAAGAAAGGTTGCTCTTGGCGACAAGCTTGCCATATTCGGCGGCTGGATTATGGCTAACTTCGGAATTTCCCGTCCTGTTGCTACTGCATTGGTTAAAGCTGGCATGAGAGGTAGCAGAGTACAAAGGTTTGATGGTGTGGTTGCGCCGAATTTCGGATCCGATGTAATAAGTTCGTTGGAAAGAGTTGGAGGCAAATGCCGCCTAATGACAAACCCCGCACTTGGCGATCTATTACAGCTTGATACGTCTCCAAGGTTCAGATATACACGTGGCGGTTTCTTAATGCAGCCAAACTATACGTTTGTTCCAAAATTCAGTGATATGCAGATTTACGGAAAACGCAACAAGAATTGGGAAATGAGCCTTGCGCTTGCCTGGGCTGTCGGATGTACATCAAACAGCAACACAGTTTCCATAGTTAAGAATAAGATGCTAATTGGAAATGGTGTTGGCCAACAAGCAAGAGTATGGGCGAGTAAGCTCGCCATTACAAGAGCCAATGAGGCTGGACATAGAGGTAAACTCAGAGGTGCAGTCGCATACAGCGATTCATTCTTCCCATATCCGGATGCCGTTAAGGTTTTAATCCGTTGTGGCATCAAAGCGATATTCACTACCAGTGGTAGTAAGGCCAAAGGTGGTGGCGATACAGCGACCATTAAGGCGTGTAAAAAAGCAGGCGTGACGCTTTACATGCTGCCAGATAAAGAAGGCAGAGGATTCTTCGGACATTAAAAAAGAAGCAATCTAAGAAACCATAGGCGAGAAACAAATAGTTTCTCGCTTTTTTATAATATTTGCTATACTTAATTAATATGATTTTTAAAATCTTTTTAATTACATTCTGCTTATTCCTGCCTTTTGCTGTTCAGGGAGCTTCTTCAATAGATATCAATACCGCTCCCTTAGAGGAATTGGAAAAAATAATCGGCGTCGGACCTGTGCTGGCTCAAAAAATAATAGAAGCGAGACCGTTTGATTCTTTGGATGATTTAATTAAAGTTAAGGGGATAGGAGAAATAACTTTACAGAAAAT
>JAUWWC010000001.1 GCA_030617105.1 Candidatus Nealsoniibacteriota bacterium | reverse complement strand
TAAAAGATAAAAATTCATCTAGAAAAAAAGCTTTTTTTTCAATGCTTTCTAAATAGCTTCTATCTAAAACCACTTTTTCGTTTTGTTTTTTTATTTTGTCCATATTTTATTATAGCTCTTTTATAAACACAATGTCAACCCTTGACAGATATAGCAATACTATGCTATAATGATAACAAACAGAAAATCGAAACATTAACAATCAGAAAGGAGGTATATTATGGGCGCTACTACTTGGGAAGCTATGTCCATTCCATTGAAAAATGGAGAAGGAGAATTAAAAGTTCTCGTCCAACAGTGGGAGAAGCCAGACGAGTCTAAGACAAACTCAATCAGGCTTGACTCAGGACCAACTATATCTCACGGACCCCATCCCTTTTGTGGAGGATTAATAAGATTCGTGAGGATTTCTGAATCCAAAAACATTTTTCACTGTGAACGATGTGGACTGAGAATTTCTTTTCATCCATCTGCAGTAACTCTAGGAGAACTCGCGCAGTATCTCTCAAATGCCTAAGGCCTCTGCCCTTATCATTGCGGTAGGGGCTTTTTTAATTCAAGATTATATATTCTACCTTAGCAAATCAAGGTTCTGACAAAGTCAGGTTCTTATTTCTTCCCTTCTTTATGTAAAGTGTGTTTTCTGCACCATTTGCAGAATTTTTTCAAATATACTACAATACATTATAATGTAAGTAGTGAAATTTTCTGGAAAAATGAATAGTTTTTTCAAAAGGAGAAAAATTATGCCACGCAGAAGAAGAAGAGAATACGGAAAAGAAACAAAAGAAATTAAAATAGACGACACATGGAAACAAGCAGTACCGAAAAAGACGTTAAACAGATTGTTGGAAATAGTGAGAAACTGGGGTTACACTAATATTTCTACTATTAAACAGTTACTGAAAATGGTAGAAAAATGTGTCTGTGGACGGATCTATATCACATCAAGTAGTTCCGGCTGCTGTCCTGTATGCAATTACAAACTTATGAAAAAAATGCAAGCAGAAAATCCTAACTATATCGGCTGGCAATACTTTAAATTTGAGCGCCTCCGTCAAAATGCAAAGCTATTCAGATCACTCTGGGCAGCTTAAAGAACTTTCAGCTCTTTACATCCAAAGCACCTCAATTAGCAGGTGCTTTTTTATTATATCACTTCTTCCCTTCTTTATGTAAAGTGTGCTTTCTACACCATTTACAGAACTTTTTCAAAATTAAGCGTTTTCGCTTGACAAGCTTGATATAAACATGCTATAATGTTATCAGAAACTTAACAACAATTTAATCACTTCAATCATAAGGAGAAAGTCATGTTTGAAAGTATATTTGGCAAATTAAGAAGTGAGTGTAAGACGAAGTGTAAAAAAGACAACAGCGAATTATTTGATGACAAGCTGGGTAGAGCGTGGTTTAAACGCTGCCAACACTGCAGACAACGACTGTTATTGATCTCATACAAGTTCTTGTCAGGCACCAGTCACCGCATTGAGAGAAATAAAATACTAACATGTCCGTGTGACAAAACAAAACAAGAAACGAAGAGTTTTGTCTTTTATACGCCATTTAAGCTTACCATATGATTATTACAATCTTACCGTATGGTTTTATGGTAGAATGCTTTCCTCATGCCCGTCATTTTATTTGATGGGCTTTTTTATTTCAGAATTATACTCTAATAATCTCCTCAAACTTTATAATCGGTATACTAGGTTTTACGACCTTCCTTATGTAAAGTGTGCTTTCTGCACCATTTGCATCACTTTTTCAACTCAATACACGGAACTCAGCACAAAACCTTGACAAATTATATCAGTATGATATAATGCAAACAAATAGTAATTTGGGATAAAATACTGAATTAAGGGCAGGTTGGTTAGGAAGGTATGAATAAACTATTTAGTCGTTAAGAAAAGTGTCTAACTTGTGAAAGCAATCGGGCTACCTTTCATTGGAATTGAGAATGTCATTGGTGGGATGGCCTGCCGACAGTACCTGGTCGAAGGCATTCCATTGCGGTTCGAGTCCGCAAGACGACTAAGCAGGCATATCTTTCGGACCATTGGGCAACGGTTGGTTTCTGACCAACCGACCCCTAATTCAGTATTAAGGGCCGAACAAACAAACGTTACGGCTCTTTTTTTGTCTCTCCTTTCTCATTTCTTCCCTTCTTTGTGTAAAGTATATTTACCATTCCCGTTATTGACAAATTATATCAGTATGCTATAATACAGGTAGTAAACAAACGGCACATTAAATCCATTTTCAAGGAGAATAAAAAATGAATAAGTCGATGAAAAAAGTGATAAGAATGATTCTGGTAATAAGTGGAGCTGCAGTACTCGGGTATCTTCTGGGCTGCCTTTTCTCCTCACCTATTGTAGCTATTGGAACAGCGGCAGGAATACCTCCTGCAATCTATGAATTGTGCTTTATGGAAAGAGCAGTCTAATCTGGATAATTGCTCCCAGAAAAATGCTCTAAAGCTCTCTGGATTTATATCCATCTGGAGGGCTTTTTTATTTCAGAATTATACTTCAATAATCTCCTCAAACCTTATAATCGGCATACTAGGTTTTACGACCTTCTTTATGTAATGTATGTTTTCTACACCATTTGCAGAATTTTTTTAAATCTAATTTCTCCTCCATTGTCCTAGGTTTATTAACAAAATAATTTATTCTTTTGCAAACTTCACACTGAAGTTTTATAAATGGTTTTTTCTTTTTTGCCATGGAGCCAGGAGTGAGAATTGAACTCACGGCCTCGTCATTACCAATGACGTGCTCTAACCATCTGAGCTATCCTGGCGAGATGTGGGTGCGGCAGGAATTGCACCTGCGAAGCCCTAAGGCGCCTCTTTTACAGAGAGGTGGAATAGCTACTCTCCCACGCACCCTTAAAATTATCTATTTATCTTACCACAAAAATAGCTATTTTTCAATGGTTTTAGAGTGTTTTCTCCTCCATTCTTCAATTTTCTTGTGATTCCCAGAGATAAGAACTTTTGGAACTTGCCATTTATTAAAAACCTCTGGTCTTGTATATTGAGTATATTCAATAAAACCTTTTTCTTTGGTAATTCTTTGTTTTAACAATCTGGGTTTGCCCAAAACATTAGGAATTAATCTTGCTACTGTTTCTATTATAACCATTGCTGGCAATTCTCCTCCCATTAAATCATAATCCCCTATTGATAATTCAATATCAGCAATATGTTTAGCAACTCTTTCATCAATTCCTTCGTATCTTCCGCAAATTAAAATCAATTGATCTAATTTGCTAAACTCATAAGCCATTTTCTGATTAAACTTTTTGCCCCGAGGCGTAAATAAAACAATTTTAGCTTTTTTGCTTTTTTTCAATTTCTTCACTGCCTTGTATATTGGCTCTACTTTCATTACCATTCCAAGCCCTCCGCCAAAAGGCTTATCATCAACTGTCTTATGTTTATCAGAAGTCCATTTTCTTAAATTATGAACATTGATTTTTATCAGCTTTTTCTTTTGAGCACGGTTAATCAAGCTCTCTGAAAGATAAGAGTTAAATATGTCTGGGAAAATTGTAATAATATCAAACTTAAGCATAAAAAAAGAAAACAGCCCTACGATTATAGTAGCACTGTTCTCCTAAATAGTAAACGCTAATGCGTATTACAGCTTCAAATCCTCCAATCCTTCGGCTGAAGCTTTCTTTCCTTGAGCAGGTGCTCTGCCACCTTCTGGTTCTTCAATCTTTAAGTTCACTCTGGCTTGATTTTTCAAACCAACAATTCGGACTAAAGACCTAATAGACCTGGCGGTTGAACCGGCTCGACCAATAATTTGACCCATATCTTCGGGGTTTAGTTTCAAAGAAAGCAAAACTCCCATTTCGTCAACTTTTCTGTCAACTTTGACGTCTTCTGGGTGGTCGACTAATGCCTTAATAATGTACTCAAGAAATTCCTGATCATTAGTTACTTTTGCCATAAGTCATTCAACTTAATTTTCTTAAATCTTCTTAACAGTAGCTCGACCTTTTCTAATAAACAATCATAACAAGCTACTATTCTCAATTATACTCTTTTAAAAAATTATGTCAAGCTGTTTCTTCTTTCTTGGGTTCTTCTTTTTTCTCTTCTTTTACATCCTTCTTCTCCTCTGTTTTAACCTCTTTGGGTTTTTCAGCTGGTTTTTCAACTTCTTTTTTCTTTTCTCTCTTTTTCTTATGAAGAGGAATCTTTTTGCCTTGGCATATTTTCTCTTTAATAAGTAGATTATAAACAGTATCTGATGGCTTAGCTCCTTTTGAAAGCCAATATTTAATCCGCTCTGCTTTCAATACTTTTTCTTTGGTTAAAGGATTCCAAAATCCTACTTCCTCCACAAAGCGACCACCTCTTGGCGGCCTTGTTTTATCAGTAACCACAATCTTAAAACAAGGCTGATGTTTTTTACCGATTCTAAAAAATCTTATAACCAACATATTACCATGCTTTTGTTTTTAATGCCTTTTTAGCTGCCTCCTCTTCTGCCTCTTGCTTAGAAGAACCATCTCCTTCTGCTACCAAATCTTTACCAAGGAAAACACCAATAACAAAGTGTTTAGCATGATCTGGACCCTGTTCTTTCAAAACCTTATAACTCGGGGTAATGCTTAATCTTTCTTGAGCTTGTTCCTGGAAAACAGATTTAGCATCTCTGAAAAGGCCTTGTTCAATAATACGATCTAATTCTTTTATTAAATGCTTTTCAATAAAAGAATTGCAAACTTTTAATCCCTGGTCAAGATATAAGGAGCCTATAAATGCCTCAAGAGTATTAGCTAAAATATACTGACGCGCCTTGCCAGTTTCTTTTATCTCTCCTTGAGAAAGCAAGAGAAAATCATCAAAACCTAAGTTTTTGGCAGTTCTGGCAAGCATCTTAGCATTTACCAAGGCCGCGCGCAAACTGGTTAATTCACCTTCTGATTTCTTAGGATAGGTTTGAAACAAATATTCTGTAACCACCTGCTCTAATATAGCATCTCCTAAAAATTCCAATCTCTCATTATGAGAAACTTTGAGCTTAGGGTTTTCATTTAAAAAAGACCGATGAACAAAGGCCTGAATAAGCAAATCTTTATTTTTAAATTTTAAACTTAATTGTTTCTCTAATTTTGAAAAATCTTTTGTAATCATTTTTTCTCTATCTCTTTAAAAACTGTTCCTAAAACTCCATTAATAAATTTTCCAGAGCTCTCTCCGCCAAATGTCTTAGCCAGCTCAATTGCCTCGTTTATTGCAACTTTTGGTGGAACTTCTTCTTTATTTCCGTATAAAAGTTCGTAAAGCCCGATCCTCAAAACATTTCTATCAACAATGGTTATTTGTTCAATTGGCCATTCTGGAGCTGCTTTCTCAATAACTTTATCAATATTAGAAAGCTTAGAAACAACTCCATTAACTATTTGCCAGACAAAATCTTTATTCTCAAGCCCTGGCCCAAACTCCTTTATATTTTTCTCAACAATCTTTTCTAAATCTTCTTTCTTCTTACCAGAAAAATCCCATTCGTATAAGCTTTGCATTGCTATTGAGCGTGATAAATGCCTTGATGCCATAATAATTACTTTTTAGAAAGTTCCTCCATGCTTAATGGTTTGGCTTTTTTCTCTTCTTTTTCTTTCCCTGCCATTTCTTTTTCTTTCTTCTTTCTTTCTTTTTTGGTCAGTTTCTTCAGAACATCAATTACTTCTTCTCCTTTGTAATATCCGCAATTTGCACAAGCAGTATGAGGCAATACTGGCTTGCCGCATTTTGGACAAGTTGTTAATTTAGGTGTCTCAAGAAAAATATGCATCCTTCTCTGATTCCTTCTTGACTTTGTCTTTCTCTGCTTTGGAACTGCCATGATAAATTATCATAGCAAAATAACCAAAATCTTTCAAGAGACTCTAAAACTCTTTCTATGGATTTTGCAAAAACCACATTGTTTTATTATTTTCCTATGAAGTTTAGTTGGATATCCTTTATGCCTGTCAAAAGCATATTTAGGATATTTCTTGTGATATTTAAACATCATTCTATCTCTGGTAACCTTAGCCACAATAGAAGCTGCAGCGCAGGAAAAAACTTTTTCATCTGCTTTTATTATGGATTTTTGAGAAACATCTAAATTTATGCCAAAATTCCCATCAATTATTAAAAAATCAGCATTTGAACATTTTCTCTCTAAATTTCTTACTGCTCTTTTCATTGCTAATTTTGTTGCTTCAAGAATATTAATTCCATCAATAACCTTTTCTGAAACTCGTCCTGTCCCCCACTCTATGTTTGAATTCGCCTTCAGGGCTTCATAAATTTCTTCCCGTTTCTTTGAAGTTAATTTTTTTGAATCTTTAATTAAAATGGAAGAGAACTGTCCTCTTCCATTTTTTCTCAAACAAACAGCAGCCGCTACTACCGGTGCGCACAAAGCGCCCCTACCAACTTCATCTATTCCAACAATCATCTTATATCCTTTTCTCCATAACTTCTTTTCCTCTCTAAAATTCGGATATCTCATTTTATTATTCTAACATGCCAAGCCATAATAAAAAAAGCGGTTTGTTTAAGAAACCGCTTCTTCATCAACTTTTTTAATATCCCAGTAAAAAGAATCAGCATCTGATAAGGCCTTGGCTAGAAATGGCATGGATGGATCACCTAATAATTCTTTAAACTTAGAAATTAAAGATAGACGACTATCTTCTGATGAACCAGAAACACGAACCACATAAAAAATACAACCAGAGTGTTTACCCGATTCCTCTTTGGTAATTTGAAAACGAGCATTATTTTCAGCGCCTTCAATCATCTGATGCTTTTCGGGTTCTGTCCCCCCTGCTATAACCGGAAGATTAAACAGAACCTCTCTTAGTTCTCTCACAGTTATTGTCATTACATTTATTTTTATTCTTTTCTTAACCATTCACTTTTATCCTCCATAGAATATATTCATGTTTTAATGTACGATTTCTATTTTTAATTTACCTAATCTAACCAAAAAGTCAAGCCCGAGCTTGACATCATTAAAACACTATGCTACATTACAACCAACGTAAAAACAGAACCTTAAAATTTTAATCGGATTTGAAAAAGGAGAAAAAGATGGAAACAATTACTTTTGAATACTTGAAGGAAAAACTAGGTATTGGTTTGGCAGTATCAATTTGTGAGGAGATGTTGTCAGAAGAGTTTTTTAACACTCTGAAAATAGATGATTGGATGGAAATCCATCAAGAAGCTAAGCCAGGGAGCGATTTAGAGCAACGCGCTTTAAAGATAATAAAAGAGTGCTTTAGGAAAGATATAAGGTCGCCTATGATCGGGACTTTCGCCGCATCAGGACAATGGCCTAGCACATCTGATATGAAGCCATTAGTCAAAGTTGGAGACCATATTGAACCAGACACAGTCGTATGCGGAATTGAAGCAATGATGGTACAAGTTCCAATAAAAGCCGGCGTGCGTGGGATAATAACAAAGATCTTGGCAAAAGATGGCCAAGCGGTTAATTATGGCGAAGTGCTTTTCATAGCAAAGCCGGACATGTAAAACCCCTAAAGAACGAAACACAACTTATAGCCCGTGATTTCTATCGCGGGCTTTTTTATTTCAAGAACTTGCATTGGAATTGCTGACAAGGTAAAATGATATAATTATGAAGTTCACCCATCTTCACGTTCATAGTCATTACAGTTTGCTTGATGGTTTGCCTAAGATTGATGAACTCTTGGATTATGTTAAGGAATTAGGAATGGATTCTGTTGCTTTAACTGACCATGGAGTTTTGTATGGAGCAGTAGAGTTCTATAAAAAAGCGAAAGAAAGAGGAATCAAAGCGATTATTGGCTGTGAAATCTATACTGCTCTTGAGAGAATGGAAGACAAAAGACCAAATATAGATGATAAAAAGTATCATTTAATATTATTAGCTAAAAACGAACAGGGTTATAAAAACTTGGTTCAACTTGTTACTAAAGCCCATTTACAGGGCTTTTATTATAAGCCGAGGGTGGATGATAAGCTTTTAGCAAAACATTCAAAAGGCCTTATTGCTCTAAGTGCTTGCGTATCTGGGAAAATCCCCAGATTGATTCAATCAAAGAATTTTGAACAGGCAGAAAACTTAGCACAGAGATATCAAGAAATGTTTGGCAAAGATAACTTTTATTTAGAAATCCAGCATCACCCAAATATTTCAGAGCAAAAAACAACTAATAATGAGTTAATTAATATTTCCAAAAAATACGGCATTCCTTTAGTAGCAACTAATGATACTCATTATTTGAAATCAGAAGATGCTGAAGCCCAGGATATCTTAATGTTAATCAATACTGGCGCTAATCCTAATGACCCAGAACGAATAACTATCAAATCAGATGATTTCTCCTTAAAAAGCCCAAAAGAAATGGAGCAAGCATTTAAGCATATCCCTGAAGCTATTGAAAATACCCAGAAAATCACACAGGCATGTAATTTTGAATTTGAGCTTGGGAAAACTAAACTCCCGTGCTTTGAAATGCCTAATGGTAAAACTCCCGATGAGTATTTAGAAGAACTTTGCTCTCAAGGCTTAAAAAACCGCTTTACTGACAAACCAAGCAAAGAAGTTATAGAACGGCTCAATTATGAACTTTCAATTATTAAACAAACTGGCTTTGCCTCCTATTTTTTAATTGTTCAGGATTTTGTTAACTGGGCTAAACAACAAAGAATTGTTGTTGGCCCAGGAAGAGGTTCAGCTCCGGGTTCTCTGGTTTCTTATCTACTAAATATCACTAATGTTGACCCTCTTAAAAATAATCTTTTGTTTGAAAGATTCTTAAACCCAGCAAGAATATCAATGCCTGACATTGATCTTGATTTCACTGACAGAAGAAGAGATGAAGTTATTGAATATATTGCTCAAAAATATGGAAAAGACAAGGTCGCTCAGATAATTACTTTTGGAACAATGGCTGCCAGGGCTGTAATTAGAGATGTTGGCCGCGCTTTGGGCTATGCTTATTCTTATTGCGACCAGATTGCAAAAATGATTCCTTTTGGCTTTAACTTAGATGAAACCTTAAAAAAAGTTGATGAATTCAAAAACATTTATCAAACTGATGAACAAGCAAAAAAACTAATTAATTTAGCGAAAAAACTGGAAGGAGTAGCCCGTCACGCCTCAACTCATGCTTGCGGAATAGTAATATCTGACCAACCACTTTCCAATTTAATCCCTCTTCAACGTCCTACGCAAAACGACGAAAACATTGTTACTCAATACGAAATGCATTCAATTGAGGACTTAGGACTTTTAAAAATGGACCTTCTAGGCCTGAAAAACCTAACTATTATAGAAGATACCTTGTCACGAATATATGTTCTTAGAAATGGACTTAAAGTGGATATTGAAAATATTCCTTTTGATAACAGAGAAACATTTAAACTTTTGCAAAAAGGACATACAAAAGGCATATTCCAATTAGAGGGTGATGGAATGACAAGATATTTAAAGCAATTAGAACCTACTGAATTTGAAGATATTGTTGCTATGATTGCGCTTTACAGACCAGGTCCAATCCAGTTTATCCCTGACTATATTGCTAGAAAACATAAAAAACAGAGAATAGAATATCTGCATCCCAAACTAAAACCAATTTTAGAAAAAACTCAGGGTATTTGTATTTTTCAGGAACAGTTAATGCAGATTGCTCAGCAATTGGCAGGTTTCACTCTTGCTGAGGCTGACATTTTAAGAAAAGCTGTTGGGAAAAAGATAGAAAGCTTGCTTCACGGCCAGGAAGAAAAGTTCATTAAAGGAATGATAAAAAATGGGATTGAAGAAGATGTTGCCCAAAAAATCTGGCAATGGGTTTTACCTTTTGCACATTACGGATTTAATAAAAGTCATTCTACGGCCTATGCCACTATTGCCTATCAGACCGCTTATCTGAAAGCTCATTACCCAGTTGAATTTATGGCTTCTCTTCTAACCTCTGAAAAAATAGATATTGAAAGGACTGCTGTTTTAATTGAAGAATGTAAAAGAATGAAAATTGAGGTCCTTGCTCCGAATATTAATGAAAGCTTGAAAAACTTTACAGTAGTTCCAAAAGAGAATAAGATAAGATTTGGGCTTTTGGCTATTAAAAATGTTGGTGAGAATGTAATTGATGTGACTGTTGAAGAAGTAAAAAACAATGGTCGTTTCAAAAGCATTGAAGATTTTGTTCAAAGAGTTAATTCCAAAGATTTAAATAAAAAGTCATTAGAGAGTTTGATTAAAGCTGGAGCCTTTGATGAATTTGCAGAAAGGAATAAATTATTGCATAATTTAGAAAGGTTGTTAGAATGGTCAAAAGAATCTCAAAAAAGCAGAATGAACGGACAAAAAGGTCTTTTTGATGAAAATGCTTTTAGTAATAATATAAATTTGGAACAAGCTGCTCCAGCAACAAACTTTGAAAAACTAAGCTGGGAAAAAGAACTGTTAGGTCTCTATGTGAGCTCTCATCCTTTAGAAGATTTTAAAAGTATTCTTCAGAGAAAAACCGTATCTTTGGCTGAAATCAAGAACGGCTTGGTGAATTCCAGGGTTAGAGTTGGAGGAATAATTTCTGGGATTAAAAAAATTATTACTCGCAAGGGCCAGCCAATGCTTTTTGTTAAATTAGAGGACTTAACTGATAAAACAGAGATAGTGGTTTTCCCAGGAGTAATTGAAAGAAATCCTACTGTTTTTCAAAAAAACAAAATTGTCTTTATTTCAGGAAGAGTTGACGACCGAAACAACATACCTAAAATAATAGCAGAACAAGTTGAAGAAATATATGAAACTTGATATTATTCGTCATTCTTTAGCGCATATTTTAGCAGCTGCTGTGAAGGAACTCTATCCTAGAGTGAAGTTTGGCATTGGGCCAGCGATTGA
The DNA here is from genome assembly GCA_030617105.1 of Candidatus Nealsoniibacteriota bacterium. Classification (GTDB taxonomy): domain Bacteria; phylum Patescibacteriota; class Minisyncoccia; order Minisyncoccales; family GWA2-38-27; genus JAUWYA01. The sequence goes on along the minus strand of JAUWWC010000001.1, from coordinate 66,489 downwards.
AAATGGCTTTTATTATGATTTTGACAAGTTAAAAATCTCTGATACTGACTTACCAAAGATTGAAAAGAAAATGAAAGAAATAATTAGAAAAGATATTAAATTCAAAAAGAAAAAAATCTCAAAAAAAGAAGCGAAAAAAATATTCAAAACTCAACCCTACAAATTAGAGCTATCAGAGACCAAGTCTCTGTCAATTTATCAGACAGGAGATTTTATTGATTTGTGCAAGGGGCCTCATGTCAAGTCAAGCAAAGAAATAAATCCAAATGCATTTAAGTTAACAAAGCTTGCTGGTGCTTATTGGAAAGGTGATGAAAAAAATAAAATGCTCACCAGAATCTATGGAGTTGCTTTTGAAACGAAGAAAGAATTGGATAAATATTTAAAAATCCAGCAAGAAGCAGAAAAAAGAGATCATAGAAAATTAGGACAAAAATTAGAACTATTCAGCATTAATGAAGAAGTTGGGGCTGGTCTTCCTCTCTGGCATGGCAAAGGAACTATTCTCCGTCATATTATTGAAAACTATTTATATGAAGAGTTAACCTCTCAGGGTTATGAATGGCTAACTACTCCTCATATTGGCAAACTTTCTCTTTGGAAAACTTCTGGACACTGGGATTTCTACAGAGAAAACATCTACGCCCCTATTAAAATTGATAAAGAAGAATATCTACTAAAACCAATGAACTGTCCTTTCCATATTAAAGTTTATCAATCAAAAATCAGAAGTTATAAGGATTTGCCTATAAAGTTTGCTGAGTTAGGAACTGTTTATAGATACGAAAAATCAGGAGTTTTGCATGGATTAACCAGAGTTCGCGGCTTTACCCAGGATGATGCTCACATCTTTTGTGCTCCTGACCAATTAAGCAATGAGCTAACTTCAATGTTAAAGTATGGACTTAAAATTCTTAAAACATTTGGGTTTAAAGATTATGAGATCTATTTATCTACCAGACCCAAGAAATTCATGGGTACTCTGAAAATGTGGCAAAAAGCTACTAATTCCTTAAAATACGCCTGTGACAAATTAAAACTAAAATATCAAACTGACCCTGAAGGAGGAATCTTTTACGGTCCTAAGATTGATATAAAAATCAAAGATTCTATAGGAAGACCCTGGCAGTGCAGCACCTTCCAGATTGATTTTAACCTGCCAAAAGCATTTAATATTTCATATATTGACAAGAAAGGTAAAAAGAAAGAACCAATTCTAATTCATCGGGCTTTACTAGGCTCTTTGGAAAGGTTTATTGGTGTTTTATTGGAACACTATGAAGGCGCTCTACCTTTATGGCTTTCTCCTGTTCAAATCTGGATAATCCCGGTAGGCGCTCGCCACAAAAAATATGCCAAAGAAGTTGAAAAAGAACTAAATCTCTTTAGGATAGAAGTGAAAGATGAAAATGAAACAGTTTCTAAGAAAATCAGGCAAGGTGAAATCCAGAAAATCCCATATATTTTAGTTGTCGGAGATAAAGAAATGGAAAATAAATCAGTTAGAATCAGACAAAGAGGAAAAGGCGACATTGGAGAAATGAAGATTGACAAATTTATTGATAAAATATGACCCAATTATCCCAACCAACTCAAAAACTAATATCCAGATATCAGCAGTGGTATCAATCCTTTCAGCCAAAACAAGGAATAACTACTATTCATGTTGATGAAGTTGCTTCAAAAGTAGCTGCTTTTTATGAAAAGATAAGAGGGATTATTGACTGGAAAGAAGAGCATCTTTTAAAAAGAAGAGCAATTGAAAGGATTCTAAAAAGACGACTCTTTTCTCAATTAGATTTAAGTAATGGAAACTTTTCTCAAAAACTAATTGCCGAACCCCTGGTTTTAGAATTGATTAGAGGCGGTCATTTTCCAAACGACAAGATTGAAGAATCAAAAATTCAAGAAGTTCAAAAAACAATTGATAAATATATCTTTATTCTAAATCAAGCTCAATCTGGCCCTAAAAAGTCAAAACTCCAACTCTACAGCTGGATTTCAGGAATTGCTGCATGCGAAATAGAAGAAATTCTCAGCCCTTCTATTAAAGAGAGAGCTCTTATTACCTATATGTTTGAAATAATAAATCAAAGAATTAAACTAAGCGAAAAAATCAAAATTAGCGAACAAGAAAAGAATACTCAAACATATATTGCTGTGCAACGGGCTCTGTTCAAATTAGATGCTCCGGTAATTAGTTATCATCTTTTTAAACACAAATATGCTGACTGGGCAAATCAAAATATTTATTCAGTCAAAGAAAACATAGAAAGAGATCTTAGTCATCCTCTAAGTGATAAGTTTTACCAAATCTGCGAAAAATATGATACCCCTTTTCTGCTTTTAGGAGATGTTCTTTCTAAAAATCCAACAGAAGCTAAAGAAAAACTTTCAGACCCAGAATTATTAGAAGCATTAATTACAGCTCATTACAATGAGAGAGTTAAAACATTAAAGAAAAGATTAGGACGAGCTGCTTTTTATGCAACTTTATCAATTTTTCTTACTAATATTGTTTCTCTTCTGCTCATAGAAATGCCCTTTAATATATGGATTACTGGATATTTCTTTAAACCCAGTGCTATCACAATAGATATTCTAGGCCCCACCTTTTTAATGTTTTTATTAGTTATAACAATTAAACCGCCCAAAAGAGAAAATCTTGGCAAAGTATTAATGGAAGTTATGAAAACTGTTTATGGAAAAGATGAAAAAGATGTTTATGAAATAAAGAAATTCAGAAAAAGAAACATTATATTTGAGGCCTTTATTAATCTTTTCTATCTTTTAGGATTCATTGCTATTCTTGCTCTAATAGTGTGGGGCCTTTACCAAGTAAACTTCCCTCCCCTCTCTTATGTAATATTTGTTGTTTTCTTATCATTGATTGCTTTTGCTGGAGCAAAAATCAGACAAAGAGCAAAAGAGCTGCAAGTAATTGAAGAAAAAGAAACATTATTCCATTTCTTTATTGACCCATTTGCTGTTCCAGTTATTCAATTAGGAAAATGGCTTACAAATAAATGGAAAAGATACAATGTAATAGCTGTCTTTTTCAGCGCGTTAATAGATATGCCATTCGCTGTTTTTGTGGAATTCATTGAACAATGGCGCTACTTTCTCAAAGAAAAAAAGGAGAAGATACATTGATAACATTAAAAATAGCCCTTGAAAGGGCTGTTTTTTTATTGTAAAATGATTTGTATGAAATACTTTTTAGTTACTTTTGGGTGCCAAATGAATAAAGCAGATTCAGAGAAGATTGCAGCGGTTTTAGAAAATAAAGGATATAAACGAGCTTTAGATATTAAAAAAGCTGATTTAGTTGTGGTGAATATGTGCTCGGTGAGGCAGTCAGCAGTTGATAGAGTTTATGGTTTACTGCCGAAAATAAAAGAGAAAAAGAGCATCTTAACTGGATGTATTTTAAAAAAAGATAGAAAAAAGTTTAGTAAATATTTTGATGAAATTATTGATATTAAAGAATTTACTAAAAATAAACAAAAATACTCAGATAATATTAAGGCATTTGTTCCGATAATGACTGGATGTAATAATTTCTGCGCTTATTGTGTTGTTCCATATACTCGAGGAAGAGAAATTTCAAGACCAGCTGATGAAATTATCTATGAAGTAAAAAAATTAGTTAAGCAAGGATATAAAGAAATCTGGCTTTTGGGACAAAACGTAAACTCTTATTCAGATATCCCCTTTTCTAAACTATTAAGAAAAATTAACAGTATACCTGGCAAGTTTTGGATAAGATTTACTTCTTCGCATCCAAAGGATTTTTCAGATGATTTAATTAAAGCAATGGCAGAATGCAAAAAAGTAGCAAAATACTTAAATTTGCCGGTTCAATCAGGAGATGATGAAATTTTAAAGAAAATGAATCGACCCTATACAGTTGCCCAATATAAAAAATTAGTTAAGAAAATCAGAAGCAAAATTCCAAATATAAACTTGTCAACAGATGTAATTGTTGGTTTCCCTGGAGAAACAAAAAAGCAATTTGAAAATACAGTAAAATTATTTAAAGAAATCAAATATGATATAGCTTATATTTCAAGATATTCTCCCCGATCAGGCACAGCAGCAGCTAAATTAAAAGATAATGTTTCTCAAAAAGAAAAAAAACGCCGGGAAAAAATCTTAGAAAAAACCTTAAAACAAAAATCACCAACGCCCTTGCCTGGAACCTAAAAAGAAAAAAGCTGCTCTGAATTAGAACAGCTTTCGCACTCCCTTCTTTAATGAAACAAAACCGAGAACGCAACCGAAAACACACAGATGCAAACAGGTAAAAATTAACATAGCAACAAAAGCAACAGCACAAATCCAATTTAGGTTTGAAATACATATGATGATAATCCACAGAGCAAGAAACAAAAAGAATAAAACCATAAAAAAGGTAATCATTTTCTGAATCAACTTCCCTTTAATATGTTTATTCAAATGTTCAGCTAACGAACCGCCAACAAATAATCCCAAGAAAAAAAGAAATAACCATAAAAAAGGAGCAATAAATATAACAACACAGAGACCAAGCAAAACGCTTATAAAAGATCCAAACTTTTCCATTTTTTATCTCCTTGTATTTTAATCGTTATATTGATGTTAAAGAGCTTCTAATTAAAACATAACATACTTTTAAGAATATGACAAACAAACTAATTGTCATTTTGGGACCGACGGCTTCAGGAAAGACAGATTTATCAATTAAACTTGCTAAAAAATTTGATGGCGAGGTTGTTTCTGCTGATTCAAGACAAGTATATAAAAGAATGGACATTGGAACCGGCAAAATTACAAAAAAAGAAATGGAGGGTATGCCCCATCATCTTTTGGATGTCACATCTCCAAAAAGAAAATTCACTGTTACTCAATATAAGAAACTGGCTCTAAAAGCAATAAATGAAATACAAAAGAAAAGCAAAATCCCATTTTTAGTTGGAGGAACCGGCTTTTATATCCAAGCAGTAATAGACGGCATTATTATTCCTTCAATAAAACCAGACTGGAAATTAAGAAAAAAGCTTGAGAAGAAAAGTATCCAAGAACTTTTTAAAATGCTGAAAAAGCTTGATCCTCGTCGAGCTAAAAGCATTGAAAGTAAAAATAAAAGAAGATTAATAAGAGCATTAGAAATTGTTATTAAAACTAAAAAACCAGTTCCATTGCTCAAAAAAAATAAACCTCAATTTGAAGTTTTAATACTTGGTGTAAAAAAAGACCCTGAAGAACTTAAAGAACGAATTAGAAAAAGATTATTAAAAAGATTAAAGCAAGGAATGATAGCTGAAGTTAAAAAGTTAAGAAAATCAGGTGTTTCTTGGAAACGTTTGGAAGAGTTTGGTTTGGAATATAAATATATCGCTTTATATCTTCAAAACAAAATTACTAAAAAAGAAATGACAGATAGAATTCAAAAAGAAAGCGAACATTTTGCCAAACGTCAAATGACCTGGTTCAAAAGAGATAAAAGAATTTACTGGATTAAGGATTATAAGGAAGCTATTAAAGTTATCAAAAAAGCAAAACCGAGTTTCTGAAAAATCTAAAAACCAGGTTTCACTTCGTCAGAAACCTGGTTTTGATTTTTGAAACTTGGTTTTTAGCTTTTTGCTAGAAGTTTCTTCAATAACTCTTGCACTATGTCTGGTTTGGCGCGGCCGCGAGTGACGACCATTACCTGCCCTGCTAAAAACTGCAGGGCATTTTGTTTTCCTTTTTTATAATCTTCAACTGCTTTGGGATTTTTAGAAATTACATCTTTAATAACTCCCTCAATCTCTTTTATATCAGTTACCTGAGTTAAACCTTTTTCTTCAATAATATGAGAAGGATCAGCTCTTGTCTTAAACATTTCTGTCAAAACCTGCTTAGCAATCTTGCTTGATATTTCTCCTTTATAAATCAAACTACCCAATTCAGCAAAATTCTCTGGAGTAATTTTATCTTCTAATTCAGAAATTGAAGCTTTTCCAAACAATGACCAAAAATCAGTAGTAATATAATTTACAGCAAGCTTAACTAATCTCTGCTGATCAACTTTCTTCAACCAATTGCTCAATTCTGACATTACTTTTTCAAAATACTCGCCTAAATCTTTGTTAGAAGTGAAAATCTCAACTACCTTTTCATCTAAATTATATTCATAAGCCAATCTTATTCTTTTTGCTTGAGGAAGTTCAGGGATTTCTCCTTGAATATCCTGAACAAACTTCTTATCTAAATGAATTGTTGGCAAATCAGGCTCTGGGAAATATCTATAGTCATGAGCTTCTTCTTTTTCCCTCTGACTGACTGTTTTTCCTTTTTTCTCATCCCAGCCACGAGTTTCCTGAATAATCTTTTCCCCTTTATCTAAAAGCTCTGCTTGTCTTTCAATTTCATAATCAATAGATTGTTCAACGCTTCTAAATGAATTCAAATTCTTAATCTCTACTTTTGTCCCCATTTTCTTATCCTTGCTCAAACTAATATTCACTTCAACCCGCATCTGGCCTTTTTCCATATCAGCGTCAGAAACATCAAGATATCTTAAAATTAATTTTAGTTCTTGAGCAAATTTCTTTGCCTGTTTTGCTGAAAATAAATCTGGCTCAGTAACCATTTCCATTAAAGGAATCCCAGCTCTATTAAAATCAACTAAAGAACTGCCCTTCTCGTGAACTAATCTTCCAGTATCTTCTTCAAGATGAACTCTTGTTATACGGATTTTCTTACCATCAACTTCCAAAAATCCTTGTTTGCAGAATGGCTTATCATACTGAGATATCTGGTAACCTTTTGGCAAATCAGGATAGAAATAATTTTTCCTATCAAATTTTGATTCTTTAGGAATAGAACAATTCAAAGCTAACCCGGTTTTTATTGTTTTTCTTACTGCTTCCTTATTAATAACTGGCAAGCTACCTGGTTGCGCAGTGCAAACAGGACAAATATTAAAATTAGGCCTTTTCTCGTCTGGGTCATTCTTGCAAGAACAAAACATCTTACTCTTTGTCTTAAGCTCTACATGTATTTCCAGGCCTATTGTTGGCTTATATTCCATGATTTTAATTCTTGTTCTTTTTTTTGAATTTGTTCGGCATCTCTGCGCCGAGCAAAGTCATAAGTTCCCATATCCACCAAGAGGTATTTCCCAATTAAAGGGTATATTTTCTGAACTAATTTTATCTTTTCCTGCTCTATTTTTCTGTAATCAGGATGTCCTTCAGGAATGGTTCTAAGTTCTGTTTCCCAAAAGAAGGACCTTAAGTTTTGATACTGGATAAATCTTACTTTATGAGCAAGGGTACAGCAATATTGAGCAATATCTGGGTCAATTTTCTCTATTTTCTTAAACAATTCTTCAGTTCTTTTTATTGCTGAAACATATTCTGAATCAAGATTAGCTTGTTTAAGCTCTTCTGGTATATCAAAACCATTATAGATATTAAATCTTTCCCTATATTGAGTATGGATGCGATGACGATGCAAATCACGCCAAGCACCAGTATTCATTACAATTTCAAACCTCAAATAAGTATTTTCAAAAGCCCTTGGCACCTTATAATATTTAAACTTCCTGTCTTTTAGAACCTCTTGAAGAATTCTCTCTTTATTTTCATTTGATAAACGTCTTACTTTCTGAAGAATATTCTCATATGGCTCGTGAAGTTCTAAATAAAGCAATCCAGCAATTATCTTATTCTCACCATCTGGGTCAAAATCAAGCAATTTAACTGAAGCTTCAGATGATGTTATCTCTTTTTTCCAAGTAATTTGCTCAAGCGATTTCTGAATTCTCTCTCCCCTCTCTGACAAATAGTTCCTGTATTCTTTAGATTCCTCACTCTTTACTCTTCTCAAAAAAGCAGGGATAATTTTACTTAACTCTTCAAAAGCTCTTTTGCCTGCCCATTGTATTTCTCCTAACTTATGGTCTAAAGACCTATTTATTAAATACTCAAATGCCTGGCCATTACCAAAAAAAGAAACCTGGCTAAGAGTTGCATTTGGCAAAAGCTTTCTATTAACATCAAATGCTTTTGTTTTTAATAAGCTTTCTTTTTCTCCAGGATATTGCTTTTTCAAATGTTCAAGGTATTTCTGCAATAATGAACCATATGTTTCAAAAAGATTATCCATTACTTCTTTATATTCTTCAATCAAACCCATCTTTTCTAAACTTGGATCAGTATAATAGCGGTATTGATTATTAACCTTAGATGAATAATCAACATAACGGGTTGATTTCTCAATAGGAGCAATGCCAAGACGCATATCCTCAAAATGCTTTATAGTTATTTGGGAAATGCCTGAATATATAAGGTGGGTACCTGCCATCTGGGCAATAGAATCATCTCCAAATTGAGCAAGCCATTTGATATAGAATTCTCTGCCTTTTGGATTTGAAAAAATAAGTTCTATGGGATATTTATGCAGAAAATCAATTAAAGCTTTTAGAGATTTTCCATATTCGCTTTCCTCTTCAATAAAGGGTTTTATAAACTCATTCAAGAATATCATTCTCAAGTCCTGTTTAGCTCTGCTTGTTCTGGAACATAAAGCGCCAATCACTTCTGGAGGTAAAAAACTCACTGCAAAAACCGATTTATCTAAATTAGTAAAAAACGGCTCTAATAAGTATTTATCTTGTTCTGTTATCTCCATAGGTTATAATATTTCCTTCATTAATTTCCAAATTTTCTCATGAATTACTTCTGGAGATAATAATTTATTATTTTCTATACATTCTATAACTTTGAACTCCTTTGGAAATTCTTTAGCTGCATGTAAATACGATTTTAAAGTATCTTCCAAGTGCTTTTTGTCCTTTTCATGAATATCTCTTTTATCGCTTCTGCCTAAGTAAGCTTTTCTTCTTGCTTTTTTTTCTTTGTCAGTTATTTTATGAGCTAGTTTTAAAGAAAATTTAGGCGAGGTTTTAAGAATAAAATTATAGTCAGGCTTAGGAATTTTTAAGATTTCGTATTCTAAATGATAGAGCCAGTCAAAGTATTTTTTTCTTTCTTTTTTATTTTTTATCTTGCCACCTTGATGACCTATGTTTGAAGCAAGATATCTATCAGCAATAACTATTTTCCCATCTTTTAACCATTTTCTTATTTTGAAACCAGCATCATATCTGTCACAAGCATAAAAAATAGAACCCCTGTAAGGTCCCACTTCTTCTGCAGTACCATATTTACCTCTTAGATATTCATCTACCAACCAGGCTGGTTTTTCACCGTGCCGAGGAAAATCAATTGTTTCTACTTTATATCCTTTGCTTTTCAAATGCCTAATCAATAATTTAGATTGGGTTGATTTTCCTGACCCATCTAAGCCCTCAAGAACTATAAATTTTCCCGGATATTGATTTTTGAGCATTTTAATTCAAGATTATATGTTTTACAATGACGAATCAAGGTTCTCGCCAAAGGCGAGGTTCTTACTGTCGGGCGTATTTTTCCATTGTGTTATCAACTATGGATATTTTAACGCCGGCACTTTTAAATAATTCCACTGACAACTGATCTGCGTGGTATCTTTTTTGTGCTACCACCCTCTTTATACCTACGCGCACTATTCTCATGCTGCAGTTATAACAAGGTACCATTTTGCAATAAACTGTTGCTCCCTCAAGCTTTACCCCGTCTTTAGCACACTGCAAAATGGCATTTTCTTCTGCATGCAGGGTTCTTACACAGTGCTGGGACTGATTTCCCTCCTCGTCAATAACCTTCACCATCATATGGCCGACTTCATCGCAATGCGGCTGACCCGGCGGCGATCCCACATAACCTGTGGCTAAAATTGTATTAGCCTTGCTTACAATAACAGCGCCGCTGCGACCTCGATCACAGGTTCCCCTTCTTCCTAAAGGCTCTAATAAGCTCAGAAAATATTCATCCCAAGTTGGGCGAATATATCTAGATTGTTTATTATTTATTTTTGGGGACTCTTTCATGTAATAAGAAATTATTTTTCTATTTCTATACCCATGTTCTTCGCAGTGCCTTCAATGATTTTCATTGCCTGCTCAATGTCAGTAGTGTTTAAGTCAGGCATTTTCTTTTGTGCAATCTCTTTGAGTTGGGCTTTTGTAATTTTAGCAACTTTTGTTTTATTCGGCACTCCAGAACCCTTCTCAATTGCAGCTGCCTTTTTCAGAAGCTCTGCAGCTGGTGGCTGTTTTGTCTTGAAATCATAAGTTCTATCTTGATAAACTGTAATCTCTACTGGCACAGTAAAACCTGTTTGATTTTTTGTTGCATCATTAAACTTCTGGCAGAATTCTGCAATATTTAGTCCATGCTGAGCTAAAGAAGGCCCTACTGGAGGAGCAGGGGTTGCTTGACCAGCTGGAATTTGAAGCTTGATAATTGCGATAACTTTTTTTGCCATATTTTAAAGCTTTTTAATCTGTAAAGAGTCCAACTCAACAGGAGTATCTCTGCCAAACATATTTACCAAAACTTTTATCTTTCCCCTCGCTTCATCAATTTCTGAAACCTTGCCATCAAAATCTTTAAAAGGGCCATCAATAATCTTTACTGAATCCCCTGGCTTAACCTCAATCTTATACTGAGGAGTTTCTACGCCCATTCTTGCCTGCAAAGTTTCCACTTCTTTTGGTGAAACTGGCACTGGCGTGGTACCCACCCCAACAAAACCAGTTACATTAGGAGTGTTTCTGACAACATACCAAGAATCATCAGTAACAATCATTTCAACCAAAACATAACCTGGATAAATCTTTTCTTCAACTGTTTTTCTTTTACCGCTTTTAATCTTAATCTTTTTCTCTTTTGGCACCAAGACATTAAAAATCTTATCTTCCATGCCCAATGACTCCACCCTTTGCTTAAGGTTTTTAGCAACTGCATCTTCATAACCAGAATAAGTATGAATTACATACCAGTTTTTTTGTTGTGGTAATCTCTGCTTAGGCATTATAAAACAAATTTATTTAATATTGTTGAGAATATATAATCCAGACCGCCTAAAAACACAGCTACAGCAATTGAAACCGCAATAATAATTAAAGTATATTTTATAGTTTCTTTCTTAGTAGGCCAATTAACTTTCTTCATCTCAAGTTTTACCTCTTTTAAGAAACTAACGAGTTTTTTAGGCAAATTACTAATTTTCATAGTTTTTTATAATTGAGTATACTTATAATAATTAAGCTATGCTTATATTAACCGAAAATAATGGTGCTGTCAATTTTCTTGACAAAAATTTAATAATATAATACAATCTAACTAGAATTTAGAAAAGCACTTTTACAAAAAAAATAAAAGAAGTTTATTAAGAAAGGAGAAAAAAATGTGGACAACATGGAAAGGAAGAAGGAGAAGAATAGATGTAAGACGAATAACAGGGATCGTATCCATCTTGATCATGTTTCTTGGAATATTCGCATCTTACCAAAAAACAGATCCAGGAGAATATCAGTATAAATTTACAGTTCTGCTAAGCATATTGGTGATAATCTGGTTTATATCATCATTACTAAATAAGATATTAATGATAGTCAACATACGCTCTAGGAAACTTATATTTTTAAGCTTAGCTTGCTTTGTTCTTTTTTGTTCCGGAGCTATAATTTTTGGCACGCGAATCACGCCATATCAAAGACCTGTAATATACGAGTTCTTTATGGGCCTATGGATAATCGGATGGCCCATAATAGACGCTTTAGATTTAAGATTCTATCTTTTATAGGTTCTGAATATAAGCTCTTTAGGTGAAACCTAAGGGGCTTTTTTTATTTTCTAAATGTCAAGGTTCTTTACCTTCTTGGCATAGGTTTGGATGAATTTCTTTCTTGGAGGAACCTCTTCTCCCATTAAAGTATCAAAAATCCTGTCTGCTTCTTTAGCATCCTCAATAGTAATCTGTAATAAAGTCCGCTTTTCTGGATCCATTGCTGTGTGCCATAACTCTTCTGGATTCATTTCTCCCAAACCTTTATATCTTTGAATGGAAGGATTTGTTATTTTTTCTTTTTTCAGTAAATCTAAAGTTTTCTTTTTCCCATCTTCAGTGTAAGTATATTCAATTCTCTTTCCTGATTGAATCTTATAAAGTGGAGGTTGGGCGATATAAAGATAACCTTTTTCAATTATGGGTCTGAAATAACGAAAGAAAAGAGTCAAAAGTAAGGTTCTGATATGATTTCCATCCGAATCAGAATCAGCCATTATAATAATTTTGTGATATCTTGCTTTTTCAATGTCAAAGTCTTCGCCAATAGCAGTTCCTAAAGCAATAATTAAAGCTCTAATCTCTTTTGAAGATAAGATTCTATCTATTCTGGCTCTTTCAACGTTTAAGATTTTGCCCTTAAGAGGCAAAATTGCCTGAAACCTTCTATCCCGGCCTTGCTTTCCACTACCTCCGGCACTCTCGCCTTCCACTACAAATAGCTCCGATTCTTCAGGCTTTTTTGAAGCGCAATCAGCTAACTTCCCAGGCAAGGCAAGGCCTTCTAAAACTCCTTTCCTTAACACAGTTTCTCTAGCTGCTCTTGCCGCCTTTCTAGCACGAGAAGATAAAATGCACTTCTCAATAATGGCTTTAGCATCTTGAGGATTCCTTTCTAAGAAATCAGTTAGATGTTCAGAAACGACTTGGTCTACTATAAGTTTGGCTTCTGGATTACCTAACTTTGCCTTGGTTTGACCTTCAAACTGCGGCTCTTTTATCTTTACTGCAACAACTCCAGTTAAACCCTCCCTAACATCATCACCTGATAAATTATCATCTGATTCTTTAAGAAAATCATTCCTCTTAGCATAGTCATTAAAAGTCCTGGTTAAAGCAGTTCTAAATCCAGTCAAGTGAGTGCCTCCTTCTTCAGTATGGATATTATTAGCAAAACCTTCTTCATAATATTCATATTCTTCAGTATACTGAAAAGATGCCTCAACAACCATTCCATTTTTCTCACCATAGCAGTAAAAAACATTAGGATTACGTGGTGCAGAACCATGAGTCAAATATTTAATATATGAGGCAAGACCGCCTTCAAAATAGAAACTATAACTTGTCTTTTCTTTTTCTCTTTCATCTTTAAAGGTTATTCTAATTCCTTTAGTTAAATAGGCTTGCTGCCGCAGATGCTTTAAAATCCTTTTTGCATTAAACTTAATCTCTTTAAAGATTTCTGGATCTGGCTCAAATAAAACAGTTGTTCCTGTCTGCCTGCAAGAACCTATCTTTTTAACCTTTGTCTTTGCCTTGCCTTTGGAATACTCCTGACCATATCTAGCTCCTCCACGACAAACCTCAGCTTTCATATAATTAGACAAAGCGCAAACAACTGAAACACCTACTCCATGCAGACCGCCAGCCACTTGATATGCCTTGCCTCCAAACTTACCTCCAGCATGCAAAGTAGTCATTACTGTTTCTAAAGCTGACTTCTTTGTCTGAGGATGCTTCTCTACTGGAATGCCTCTACCATCATCAGTTGTTCTAACTCTATTCCCAGGCAAAAGAATAATCTCAATGTTTTTTGCATAACCAGCCAGGCATTCGTCTAAACCATTATCTAAAACCTCCCAGACTAAGTGGTGCAAGCCATCAGAACCAGTTGAACCAATATACATTGCCGGCCTTCTTCTAACCGGCTCCAGACCTTTTAAAACATAAATATCTTCAGCAGTATAACCTGTTTCTTTCTTTTTTGGTTTTTTAGTAGTTTTTTTCTTAGGCATAAATTAGAAATTAGAAATTAGAAATTAGAAATTATTGTCGTCGAACTTGCCAAGCAGGCTCGCTTTCCAACGCTTTAATAATTTTATCTTGCATCTTGTTTATTTCTTGGGTACTTAGTGTTCTATCCTCTGCTTGATAAATTATATGAAAAGCCAAATTCTTCTTTCCTTGACCAATGCTTTCTCCTTCATAAATATCAAAAAGGTCAACATCTCTAACTAAAGCGCCTCCAGCAATATTAATCTTATTCAATACATCTACAACTTTGATATCTATTGGCACTAAAATTGCCAAATCACGGACAGCTGCTGGGTATTGAGAAATTGGCTGATACTCGTGCTCTTCTGAGCAGAGTTTTGCTAATTCTTCAAAATCAATATCAAAGACAACAACAGAGACCCGGTCTCTGTCAGCTGATATTTGTCCCAAACAACCAATTTTTTCTCCACTAACTTTAATCTCAGCGCATTTTCCTTTCTGCCAAAAAGAACCTGGATGATATTCATCATAATAAATATCGCTAATTCCCAATTTGTTCAATAAAGTATCAACTGCTCCTTTTGCCTGATAAAAACTATCACTAGTTGCTCCAGTTAACATTTGTTTTTCCCCTTGGCTGTCAAATATCTTACCTAATTCAAATATTTTAATTTCTTTAAAATGCTTGAGGTTCTCTTTAATATTTTTTAATAGATTTGGAATTAAACTCGGCCTTAAATATTTCTGTTCCTTGCTCATTGGATTTTCTATCTCAATAGCGCCCTTAAAAACCTTGGTTTGTTCCTCATTAATAAAAGAATAATTATATACTTCAGTAAATCCAAGTTCTTTTAAAATATCTTTGGTCATATTCTCCCAGAAAATCTCAAAGTTTCTCTTTGGAGGAATTAAACAAGCAACAGGAAAAGCAGCAGAGATTTTCTCATATCCATAAATCCTGCCAATCTCTTCAATTAAATCTTCTTGCAAAGAAATATCCAATCTAAAAGTAGGGACTTCCACGATATTCCCTTTGTATTTGAATCCTAAGCTTTCTAAAATTCTTTTAATTTCTTTTTTGGGAATCTTTTTTCCTAGTAATTTCTCAACATATTTCAAGTCCAACTTTATTTTCTTTGGCAAAACTTTTTTAGGATAAAAATCAACCAAACCAGAAGCAACTTTTCCCTTAGCAATTTCTTGAATTAATTTAGCTACTCTATTTATTGCTAATTCTGTTAGATTTGGATCAAGACCATGTTCAAAGCGCCAAGAAGCATCAGTTTTCAAGCCTAGTTTTTGTGAACCCCTCCGAACAACTCTGGAATCAAAATTAGCTGACTCTAAAACAATGGTTTTTGTTTTCTTATCTATTTCAGCTTTCTTTCCTCCTTTAATCCCAGCAATAGCCAAGGGATTTTTTGCGTCTGCAATAACTAAAATATCGCTATCTAAGTTATATCTTTGATTGTCTAAACTAATAATCTTCTCTCCCTTTTTTGCTCTTCTAACAATAATTTTTTTGCCCTCAATCTTATCCAAATCAAAAGCATGAAGTGGTTGACCTGTTTCCAACATTACATAGTTTGCAGCATCTACAATATTGTTAATAGACCGCAACCCGCAAACTTTTAATCTTTCCTGAATCCATTTTGGAGAAGACCCAACTTTTACATCAGTAATAACTTTAGCAGTATAGCGAATACAATCATCTTTAGCATTTACTGAAATAAAGTCTTTGGTTTTTTTCTCATTCTCTTTTATTTTTATATCCTTAAGTTTAAACTTCAAAGCTAAAACCGCTGCTATTTCTCTAGCAATTCCAATATGTGAAAAACAGTCGGGTCCCCTATTTGGCAATATATCTATATCTAAAACATAATCCTTGCCAACTTTCTTAACTTCCTCTACTTCAAAACTGTGCATAGTCAAAATCTGTGCCAGCTTTTCTGGTTTTGGCAATTTTTTAATATAATCTTTTAACCAGTTATAAGAAAAAATCATAAAATCTTCTATTTTTTATTCCTTTGGCATAAAGTTTTTCAATCTGGGCTAAGCTTAAAGGTTTTTTCATATATTTTAACATTATCCATAATGCCTTTATAATATTCTTTCTTTTTTTTGCAACCTAAATATAGTGTTTTATCACTATCCTTTACAGCTCCCCCTTTTATATCATGTTTGTCTAAAGAAAGCTGCTTGGCATCTAAAAATATTTTAATTTCTGAGCCATTGTAAATTGCGACTAAATGATGCCATTCTTCAATATTGATACTAACATCAGCGCGTGCCATAGAGCTCTTGTTATCATGATGTACTTTAAATTCTAAATGGTTCTTTGATGCCTCGTAAAAAAACTCATAACAATGCTCTTTGAAAACATATTTTTGTTTTGTTTCTTTTTCATACGGTTTTATCCAAAGCTCAATTGTTATAACATCCATACCATCTAAAGTATCTGAATCAGGTATTTCAATACAATCATCGCTTCCATTGAATTCTAGGGCATAACCTTTCTTATTTGGGGTCTCGGTTGTAAAATCAGGACAACTCGTACAATTACCATCATTTCCATTACCACTTCTATCTTTAACTGGAAATGCTTCCTCATCAAAATCCCAAATTCCTACTGCATAAGCTCCTAAACCATGATAAACACTACTGCCAAATTGAATACCTCCAGCAATTCCGGCTATTTCCATAACTCCTTTGATAGATACAAAAACAAGACTTGCCAAAACTCCAATAATAGCTATTACTAGCAAAAGTTCAATTATTGTAAAAGATTTTTGTCTATTTTTCACAATTTAAAACTGCTTAAGAAACCTTAAATCTCCTGAATAAAATAATCTAATATCATTTATCTTATATTTCATCATTGCTAATCTATCCATTCCTATTCCAAAAGCAAATCCCTGCCAATTCTTAGGATTTATACCTCCTGCTTTTAAAACATTTGGATGAACCATTCCTGCTCCCATTAATTCTATCCATCCAGTTCTTAAACAAGTACTGCATCCTTTCCCCTGACAAACCAAACAAGTCATATCTACTTCAAAACTCGGCTCTGTAAATGGAAAAAAGCTTGGCCTTAAGCGGGCCTTAACTTTCTTTCCAAAAAATCTTGAAAAAAACTCCTGAATAATTGCTTTAAAGTTAGCTGCTGAAATATCCTTTCCAACCATTAATCCCTCTACCTGATAAAAATTAGTCTCATGGCTGGCATCAGTTGCTTCATGCCTAAAAATCCTTCCAGGAACAATAATCCTGAATGGCGGTTGATGCTTTTCCATATAACGAATCTGCACTGGACTTGTATGAGTTCTTAAAAGTTTTCCATTTTTCAAATAAAATGTATCCCAAAGGTCACGGGCTGGATGCTCTTTAGGAATATTTAAAGCATCAAAGTTATACCATTCATTTTCAATTTCAGGACCCTCAATTACAGAAAAACCCATTGCTTGGAAAATCTCTTCAATCTTTCTCTTAACCAAAGTCAAAGGATGCAAATGACCAACCTCATATTTTTCACCAGGTACTGTAACATCAAATTTAGAGGACTTGTTCATTCCTCCATTTTACCTTAAAATCACCTCAAAATCAAGGCAGAAATTGTGGATAAAAAACAATAAAAAAAGCCGTTGATATATTATATCCAACGGCTGTGTTTGTGTATATTTTTTGCTTTTTTAGGCCTTACCTGTTAATTTTTCCCAGTTGCTTTTCGCTTGATAACGAGGAGAGCCCATTTTACATAATGGACAATCTTTTTGCTCAACCGCCCAAACCTCTGTTTCGATTAAAGAAACTATGTTTATTCCATTGTAATCTACTGGAAGCTTTGAAGGACGATGCACAAGCGTCCCAACAACAGGCAACCATTTAATTGGTTCGTAATTCCCTTGTTCCACTGCTCGACGAACTTCCTTAAAAGTGCCGCTTGTTGTAATAAGTTCTTCTGCCTGAAGAACAATTGCATCTTTAGGAATTTGCATTCTTCGCCAAAGCATTCTTTTCCTTTTGGGATCAGTAGGAATTACTATTGGATCTTTCTCAGTAAATCCATGAACAGCTCCAAACCCTTTTGCTACTTCATGAGAAAAAGTAATAGCAGCATAAGGAGAACCAATAACCCAGTCAACTTCTCCTATTCCAGCTTCTTTCAGTTTTCTAACAAGTTGAAGCGCAAGAATCTCACAAAGCTTTGGATTACAAAGTACTCTCATGCAGTCAAAAAAACCATTACTGCATTTTCCTCCACTCAATTCAGCATGAGGAGCTTTCGGATCAGTAGAATCATAAACCCAAACTGCATCGTAAAGATCAAACCATTTAAGAATTTCTTCTGCACTCAAAATCTTATCATCGTAACGTCTTGGATCATAAATAAGCGTCGGCAACATAATTAATCACCTCCTTTCTCTTCCAATGCCTGTTCAATTTCTTGTAAGGTTTTTTCCGTTGCTTCCTTTGGATTTCGATCCTTCACAATAGGTCTTCCCATTACTATTCTTTCTGCTCCATACAGAATAGCTTTCCTTGGGGTTAATGTTCTGGCTTTGACTTGGTCGTCGCTATCAGCAATAAACCATTCAGGCCTTACGCCCGGCGTATTAAGTGTAAGCATTAACTCAAATCTACCCCTTACAACTTCTACTTCTTTTGGCGAAAGAATGAGACCGCCAAGTCCAGCCAATTGTGCCATGCGGGCAAATCTGAGAACTCCGGCTCTTGTTGAACAAGTAAAAATTGCTTGGCATTCTTCTTCGTTAAGACTGGTCAGAACCGTTACTCCAAGAACTTCGGTTGCTGTCCCTGTATTTTTTTGAACAGCGTTCATGCCATCAATACCAGCACAACACATTACTGTAAGAATTTCTGGCGCTACTTCAGCCAACAATTCTCCGTCAGTTTTCATAGTGTTCGGAATGTCGATAAGCTTAAGATCAGCAAAAACCTTAAGTCCGAGGTCATGCAATTTTGTAATCAGATCATAACCAAGTGCTCGTAAAATTGAGTTTACTTTGATATAAACTCCGAGTCCTTCCAAGCTCTCTGCTAAAGTTATAACCTTTTCTTTGACGCCTTGGATGCCTCCGTAGTCTTTTGGAGAATAATCCGCAGCCACTATCAACCGCTCTTCTGGTTTTAATTCTTTCTTCATAGCATTTTTCCTTTCAATTTAATTTTGGTTTCTTTTCATATCTTTTCGAACAAACTGTGTAGGGCGCCAAGGATATCTAAGGAAGATTGAGCCAAAGCTTATTGCTTTTGCTCCAATATCTCTCAATTTCTGTATATCCTTATAGTCCCAGACGCTTGGACCAATAACAGGAATATCTGTACTGTCAACAAGCCGCTTAACAAAATCCCAGGTATGGGGCTGGGCGATTTTTCCTGAAACTCCTCCGCCTCCTAAATGAGCAAGAGGACTTTTCTTGTTTGGAAAAATAACCGCCCAGGGAACGCTGTTTATCGAAATTGCTTCAACAATTCCCTTAACTTCAGGGAGAATTGATTTTATATCATGAACTACTAAAAGTTTAAGAATTGAAGGAAAACGACTTACTTTTTTTACTGCCTTACACCCTTCTATCACCTTCTGGCTATTCTCTAATAAATCTCCTTCAATATTTGGACATGACCAATTCAATTCCAAGGCAACTAAATCAAATTTATTGAGCATTTTTGTCATCGCAACAAGCTCATTTATCTTATCAGAAAGAATTGAACCAACTAAAGCGATTCTTTTACAGTCTATTGTAGGTCCAATTTTTCTACAAAACCAATCAATCCCTGGATTTGTAAGCCCAACAACATTCACTACTCCGTCGGGTATCAAACGGATACATCGCCAAGGCGAAAAGGAACGGTAATTCCCCTTTCTTCGCTTATAAGTAAGTGTCTTAGCTACTACTGTAAACAGAGATGGATCAATTAATTTGGCCCAACGAAGCGGTTGTTCATGGAACCATCCTTTTCCATCAAGAGCCAAAGCTCCACTTGCTGCCATATATTCAAACTTATGTCCATTGGAAAGTGCAATCATATCTATCTTCTCCTTTCTCAAATCTTCAAACCAAAGGTTTTACAAATATTGTCATGTGTTAATTTTCTTATCTGTTCTTCGCTTATACCGATACTTGGTAAAAAGTTCTCTACAAAATCTTTGTAAAGACACAGAGAAGGATATCCTGAAAGATAAGGTGGGTATAACTTCTCGCTGATAGGATGCGGGGCATGATCTGTTTCAATCCAGTCTATTTGACCTGCTTTTAAACACTCTATTAGATCTGATACATCTGGTCTGCTTCTTAACGGAGGATCCATTTTATAAAGCAAACCATCAGGTGTACTTAATTGTCTGTTATCCCACATAATATGATGAGGCGTTACTCCGCAAGTAATCTTAATATCCCCTCTTGCGCTATTTATCAATTCCACTGATCCCAGACACGAAACATGAACAATATGCAAAGTGCCTTGAAAACCTGTTTTTTTAACAGATCTTATCTGGTCTTTTACATCCTCTATCTCAGCTTCTTTCGGGTTTGCGAATGAATGAGAAATTGGATTTGAAGGATCCCAAAGGTCTAGTTTTAGCAAATCCTTTCTTGCGCAATGAACAGCTAAAACTCCTGTATAGTTCAAACCTGTAAGAACTTTGTAAATCCCAAACTGTTTTTCTGGATCTGTAACAGATAAATTTCCTACTGATTTGCCAGCATAGAGTTTAAATCCAATAACTTGTTTATATTTGTTATAAACGGATACAGCTTCTACGAGTTGATCTTCATTGGCTGTTAAACCGAGATATAAGAAGTAATTATCTTTCTCTTCTCTTGGAACCAAACTTAATCTTCTTAGAACATCTGCTTCCGATTTAACCGGCCGATATGTATTGGGCATATCAAAAATCACCGTAACACCTTGCTCGTTTGCAACCCTAAAAACATGAACTATGGTTTCTTTGTATGCATCTTCATCATCTCTGCCATGTACGTGCGGATCAATTCTTATATACATCTTAATCTCCCTTTCTTTCTAAACATTAACTATTCAATTTTCAAAGAACAAAATTCTAATACTATTTTTAGCAATATATGAACTTTTTGTCAACAAAAAAGCCGCTGAACTTATAGCTCAACGGCACCTGGCATTGGTTTAGCTTTTATTTTTCGGCGTTCTTTTTCTGTCTCAATCCAAGATAATTCGGTCTGTAAGAAATTTTCATAGCTGCCCAGGTTCGATGCCACATGTTCTTGTAGCTTCTCAATTGCGCCTTCAATGCGATCATCTACTACCTTATCAATTTGTTCTGGTTTTAATCCTTCATGTCTTTCCGCCATTTTTCACCTCTTTTCAATTTTAAACATTAATACTTTATTCAACTTTCAAAGAACAAAATTCTAATACTATTTTTAGCAATATTTAAATTGTTTGTCAATTATTTTTACTTCTTGCTAGTTTAATCAAGTAAAGCAGAATTCCAACTAAGAAGGAGAGGGCGCAGAAAAGATAAATTTGGGAGACAGAAAATAATCCTAAAAATGGATTAATTTCTAAAGGATAAAATGGCTTTATCTCGCTATAGAGAAATGAATCTAAAAGAATATGGAAATAAACACCGAAAAATGAGGTGACGAGGATTTTTTTAAATGACGAGTCCTGAGCTAATTTAAAAACAGCCATTATTTTTTTAATCTTGCCTTGCAAAAAATATAAAACTACAGCTGTTAAAATTGCCAATATTGAACCACCCAAAACACTATGAAAAAATCCATGAAGAGGATAATTCAAATTAAATAAAAGAACACAAAAGGGTTCTATATCAACTACAACACTAGCCATCATCAGAGCTGGAAAATCTAAAATCTTAAATAGAGCTAGTCCTATCCAAGAACTTGGCCCCCAATGAAATGGTGTGAGTGGCATATCTATGCGCGGGCGACCGGACTCGAACCGGCAATCACTGGATCGACAATCCAGGGCTCTATCCAATTGAGCTACACCCGCATGTGCCGGGAGCGGGAATCGAACCCACTTTGACCGCTTATGAGACGGCCTTAGATACCATTCTACTCCCCGGCTTATAACGAATTGATCCTATTTTCGAAAAAAACTTTGGAGCGTCTTTTTTGCTTATACTTATACAAAAAGTTTTACCCCAGTAAGAACCTCTCTTTGGTCTAAGATTACAAGGAACAAAATTATTAACCATTTTAGTAAGTTGTTTAAGTCCTTGTTTATTAACACATTTTACTCTGATTCTACCACTATCATTAAAATAGGCTTCATCATCAAAAAATGCTCTAATCCAATTTTTCATTACTTCTTTTGAACCATTGCTAATTTCTTTTGGAATATACCAACTAAACGAATCGCCCGCGCCCATATTTCTTAAAAATTCCCAAATCCTTTTTGAATCTACAATAATTGCGTTTTGATGTATTTTCTTTCCTCTTACCCCAAACACTTCATAAATATCTGTTTTAAATTCTTTTAAAAGATCATTATTGGTATTACAATAACTAAGATTATATCTAATACGCATAGTGTTCTTTCGATATTTTGCCCAATAACCATAATCATCTCTCGCTTGATAACTATAAATGCATCCGTCTCCACAAATATGAGCATGAATTCTTGCCAAAGCTGGGGTTATTCTTTTAGGATGTTTAGAATTTGGAGTCAACCTTCTTTTAACTTTCATCTTGGCCAATCTATTATTTAATGCTGGAGGAGTTCGTCCCAACTTCTTGGCGATTTCACTCAAAGTAAGTGAAGTATTCAAATAAAGTTCCCGAAGTTTATTTTCTTCCTGTATTGACCAATTCATAAATTCTAAAGAATACTAGTCGCGGGGACAGGAATTGCACCTGTGTCTCGAGGTTCTTTAATGTTAGCCATCTATTTCTAGATGGAACGGACTATACCATCTTCCTTTTAAAAAGGAAGTTCCCATTATAGTCTCTGAACCTTGTCGCCCTAGACGACCTTGGCTGCTGATTACCCTTATGGGCTTTCCAGCAATTTAGAGAATTTTTCCGCAGAATATTACTACTCTGGGCCACAAAAAGTTTATGGGCCTCGCAAGATACTACTTCTCCACCCCGCAGGCCCATTATATTATATTTTTATAAAAAAATCAAGGAAAGCTAAAAGCCTGGCTTATCGGTACCGATAAGCCAGGCTTTGCTTTTTAATCAAAACATCTCTAAATCCCTGAAGGTTTTTTCGTAGATTCCCAGCGCTTTTCTTGCATCCTCCAAACTCAACTTATAATCTGGGTCATGAACAACATTATTACGTATTTTATGAGTCTTCCAAATCTGCTCTATATTAGGCAAAGTTTTTGAATCAAGCTGCTCTAACATCTCTGCCATTGTCTTGCCCTTATATCCTATTTTCTTCAAAATATCATTAAGCAAACTGTCTGCCTCAATTAAAGCCAATTTATAATCTGCTTCTTTGCCAGTATCCAATCTTTTCAAAACTTTAGCCCATTGCTTAAAGGTTTTCTTTACTCCAAATGGACGATAAATAAAGAATTCTGTCCAATCCTCTAAAAAGCGGCGCTTAAACCAAGTGTTTTTTGAAAGAAGAAAAACAATAGCAAGCGAGAAAAGCGCGCCAATAATTATGAAAGCAATCTTTAGATAAAATAAAAATGTTGCAGATGTTATAATAGAAAATATATTATCCATAGACCTTGCTAATTTCTAATATTTTATTTTCTTCAAATGGCTTTCCAATAATCTGCAAACCAACTGGAAGTTTTCCTGCAAACCCAACTGGCATAGAAACAGCTGGCAGACCCACTAAATTTACACAAGCAGTAAAGATATCAGAAAGATACATTGAAACAGGATCTTTAATCTTTTCTCCAAGCTTGAAAGCCGGAAATGGAGAAGTAGGAGTAAAAATAGCATCAACTTTGTTAAAGGCCTTATCAAAATCATGCTTAATCAAAGTCCTAACTTTCTGAGCTTTCAAATAATATGCGTCGTAATAACCTGCAGATAATGCATATGTGCCCAGCATAATCCTCCTCTTAACCTCATCTCCAAACCCCCCTGCCCTGCTATCCAAATATACATTTAACAAATCTTTAGCAGATTTGGATAACCCGTATTTAACTCCATCATATCTTGCTAAATTAGCTGAAGCCTCAGAAGGCATAATAAGGTAATAAACAGCTAATCCATATTCTGTATGAGGCAAACTGATTTCTTCAACCTTTGCTCCTATTTCTTGTATTTTTTTAATTGCTTGTCTAATTATCTTTTCTACCTCTGAATCCATTCCTTTAATAAAATATTCTTTGGGAATACCAATTCGTAAATCTTTGAGCTTTACAGAGACCCGGGTCTCTGATAGCTCTACTGATGTTGAATCTTTCTTGTCCTTTCCAGAAATAGCTTTAAATACAATCTGCGCATCCTCTGCTGTCTTTGTAATAGGACCAATTTGATCTAAAGAAGAAGCAAAAGCAATTAAACCATAACGGGAAACTGCTCCATAGGTTGGCTTTAATCCAACTACCCCGCAAAAAGAAGCTGGCTGCCTAATGGAGCCGCCTGTGTCAGAACCAAGGGCATAACAGCATAAATCAGCAGAAACAGCTGCTGCTGACCCTCCAGAACTTCCTCCAGGCACTCGGGTCAAATCATTGGGATTTTTAGTCGGAGAAAAGGCAGAATGTTCTGTTGAAGAACCCATAGCAAATTCGTCCAGATTGGTTTTCCCTAAAATTACAGCTCCAGGTTGTTTAAGTTTCTTAATACAGGTTGCATCATAAGGAGCAATGTAGTTTTCAAGGATTTTAGAAGCGCAAGTTGCTTTTACCCCATCAACTAATATGTTATCTTTAACAGCCAAAGGAATTCCAGCTAAAATTGGAATCTTTTTATTGTCTGAAATCAATTTATCAACTTGTTTTGCCTGAGAAAGAGCTAAATCGTCAGTAATTGTTAAAAAAGCAGAAATCTTTTTATCCTGCTTCTTAATCTTATTTAAAAATAACTTGGTTAATTCTAATGCTGAAAATTTCTTTTCTAAAAGTCCTTTATGAGCTTGGCTTATAGTTAAATTGTTCATTTAAACACTGCCTTAACTTTAATGTGTCTTTTTTTCTTGTCAGGAGCAGCTTCAATGAGTTTATTTACTTTCTCGGGTTTTTCAGATTCCGCTTTATCCTGCCTCATTATGTCTAATCTTTCTTTGAAATAATTCTCACCTGGGTGAAAAGTTGGTTCAACATTTGAAACATCAACCTTTTTTAACAAATTAAAGTAATTCAAAATTGAAGAAAGCTCTTTCTGGAACTTCTTAATCTCGGCTTCTTTCAAACCTAATCTAGCTAACTTAGCTATATGTTTAGTATCTTCTTGGGATATCATAGTTTTAAAATTAAAAATTAAAAATTATTATCTTGGTGGTTCCATTTCTTCTGTCTCAGCTAATATCTCATGCAATCCATCAAGATCTTCTAAAACCATTCCTGCTCCCCTAACCATTACAGTCATTGGATCCTCAATAATTTTAACAGGAATCTTCACCTCTTCTTGGATTAAAATACTTAATCCTTTAAGCAAACTGCCACCGCCTGCTAAATGAATCCCTTTTGCCATAATATCAGCTAAAAGTTCAGGCGGGGTTTCTTCTACTGTAGTTTTTATAGCTGTAACAATCTGCTTTACTGACTTGCTCAAGGCCTTTCTAATATCTTCATCATTAACCAAAATCTCTTCTGGCAGACCAGTAATTAGATTTCTTCCTCTCAAGGGAAGCTCTCTTTTTTCTTTTAAAGGATAAGCAGAGCCGATTCCAATTTTAACCTCTTCAGCTCCCCTCTCTCCTATTAACAACTTATACTCATCTTGAGCAAACTGAATTATATCTTCATTAAGCCTATCTCCAGCAATGCGCAAGCTCTTGGCAATAACTACTCCTCCAAGAGAAATTACTGCTACTTCAGTTGTCCCTCCTCCAATATCAACAACAAAGTTGCCGCCAGCTTCCTGAACTGCTAACCTTGCCCCAATAGCTGCTGCCATTGGCTCTTCTATCAAAAAAACATCTCTTGCTCCAGCATTTTTAGTAGCATCACGAACTGCCTTCTTCTCAACTTCAGTAACTCCATAAGGAATACCAACAATAACTCGAGGACGGGGGCCTAGGATAAATTTTCTTTTGTGAACCTTCTCAATAAAATACTTGAGCATTTGCTCTGTAACCTCAAAATCAGAAACCACTCCGTCAACCAAAGGCCTGGTAGCTACAATATGAGCTGGAGTCCGGCCAACCATTTTCTTAGCTTCTTCACCAATTGCCAAAATCTGGCCTGTTTTCTTGTTTATTGCAACTACTGAAGGTTCATTAATAACTATCCCCTTGCCCTGAACATAAACCAAAGAATTCGCAGTTCCTAAGTCAATGGCTATATTATTTGAGATATATGAGAAAATTTTATTAAGCATACTTTATTTTTATCTCTATTTTTAACCTCTAGAGAGTTCTTTTTCAATGTTTTTTCGCTCACAACCAGCCGAATTGGAATTCCAATTAAATCTGCTTCAGCAAACTTCTCTCCAGCACTCTTATCGGTTCTATCATCATATAGTACTTCAACTCCTTTGTTTTGTAAATCTTTATACAGCTTCTCTGCTGCTTTTCTAACTTTCTGATTATCCTCAATCTGAATTAAATGAACCTGAAAAGGAGCCACCTCTTCTGGCCAAATAATTCCTTTATCATCATGATTAATTTCAACAACTGTTGCCATTAACCTTCCTATGCCAATTCCATAACATCCCATTAATACTAATCTATTTTCTCCCTTTTTGCCTTTGAAATAAAGATTAAGGTCTTTGGAATACTTTGTTCCCAGTTTAAAAGTATGGCCCACTTCAATAGAATTCTTCTTAACTACTTTACCATTACATTCTGGGCACCTCTTAGGCATCTTGTTTTTGTTTATGTTTTCTAAATTCATTGCCCAATTGCATTTTTCACAATGAATTATTCTATCTTCCCCTATTTCTGACAATACCTGAAACTCATAGGTTTTCTCTTTGGTAAACACTCCTCCAGATGCTTCGCTTTTCACAGCTTTCAAGCCACATCTGTTATAAATTTTGTCATAAGCTTTGAGAACCTTATTAAAGAACTTTTCTAAATCATTATTATCAGTATGAAAACTATAAAGGTCCTTCATTACAAATTCTCTTGCGCGTAAAAGACCTCCTGTAAAACGCATTTCATTTCTAAACTTATTCTGAATCTGATAAAGAGCTAAAGGAAGATCCTTATATGATTGAATTCTATCTTTAACTAAATCTGTAATTACTTCTTCATGGGTTGAACCTAATGCAAACTCTTTCTTGTGCCTATCTTTTATTTTAAAAAGAGGAGGATCCATATTGACCCAACGACCTGTTTTCTGCCAAAGTTCTTTTGGCTGAAAAGAAGGCATAAAAATCTCCTGGCCTCCGATTGAATCCATTTCCTGTCTAATAATACTCTCTCTTTTCTGATGAACCTTGTATCCTAAAGGAAGAAAAGTATAAATGCCTGAAGCAAGTTGAGAAATAAAATCACTTCTCAATAATAACTTATGAGAAGCAATCTCAGCTGCTTTTGGAGCTTTTTTCATTGTTTTATAAAAAAGTTTTGACTGTTTCATATTATTTTAAAACAATCTAATAATATCTTTTATTGTAATCCAAATCATTAAAGCAATTAATAAGAAAAAGAAAGTAATACTGATCTTCTGAACAATCTTATCATTTAATGGCTTTCCCCTTAATTTTTCAATAACAAGAAATAACAACCAGCCGCCGTCCAAGGCTGGAATAGGCAGGATATTAATTAAAGCAAGAGAAATAGAAATTAAAGCTATAAACTGCAAGAAATAATTTACTCCTAAGGTTCCTACATCAACAAAAAGTTCAAAGATTCTCACTGGCCCTCCAATCTCAACGCCAGGAGGAATTCCCTTGCCTTGAAATAAACTTGAAAAAACCATTCCCCATCCTCTAATTACTGCTATTGTTAAAGCTGCTGTAGCTTTAGTTCCTTCATTTGGAGCTTGATACCAAGGATAGGATTTTAAAGCTGTTCTAACTAAGGCTACTCCCATTGGACCTTCTTCTTTGGGATGAGAAATCCTTGGAATTAAAGAAACATCAAAAATATCCCTTCCTCTTTGAATTGTTAAAACAGTTTCTTGTCCTTTGCAAATGTCAATTGATTCTTGAACCTCTTTCACCTTATTGATTTCAGCATCTAATATCTGACATTTAACATTTTTAATTGCATCTCCAAGTTTTAATTCTGCTTGTTCAGCTGGAGAATTAGAAACAATACTAATAATCTGAACTTTAGGATCTTTTAAAATACCGCCTTCTTCATCATCTATCATTGATGGAACACCAAGTCCCATTACAATGCTTAATAAAATTGCAGCAACTATCCAGAAACTTACAACCCCGCCTAATATGATAAGAGCTTTCTGCCAAAAAGGTTTAGCACCAAAACTCCGAGGCCCCTTTGCTCTTTTTTCCTGACCATAAATCTTAACAAAAGCACCAAAAGGCAAAAGATTTAAAGAATAAATTGTCTCCCCTATTTTCTTTCCAAACAATCTGGGAGGATAACCCAAGCCAAACTCTTCAACCTTTACTCCAAACTTTTTAGCTAAAACAAAATGACCTAATTCATGCAATATTATTAACCCAATGAGGCTAAAAAAAGCTGTAACAATTATTAATATCATATTACTCTAATATTTCTTTTTTCTTCCTCTCTCCCATTTCCTCTATCTTCTTATTATACTCATCAATTAAATCCTGAAGTTCATCTTTAGCTCTAAATTTATCATCCTCTCTAATCTCTCCATCTTTGGTTTTCTCTTGAACTTCCTCCCAGCCCTCTCCTCTCCAATGCCTTATTGTTTTCCTTGCCTCTTCTTGCTTTTCTGAAAGAATTCTAAGTAAATTATTTCTATACTCTTCACTTAAAGGAGGCAAAGAAATACGAATTAAATCTTTATCAACAATTGGAGCTGCTCCCAAGCTTGATTGAGAAACCGCTTTCTCAATTGGCTCAATATATGACTTATCCCAGGGTTGAATAACAATCTGCTTAAGGCTTGGAGAAGATATTGCTGCTAATTGCTTTAAAGGAAACTTCTGGCCAAAACATTCAACAACTATATCTTCAATCAAAGAAACCGAAGCCCTGCCAGTCCTAATCTTAGCCAATTCCCTTTCTAAGAAACTAATAACTTTCTCCATCTCCGGCTTAATTTTATCAATAATCTCCTTGTATTCCATAGATATTTTATAATAACAAAAAATCCATCCCCTGTCGAGCAAAACAAAAAAAGCTTGGGATTTTATTAACCCCAAGCTTTCTGACTATCTGGGTTGATTTCTTCTTTAATTTTTCCAGAACCATAAAGAAAACCCAAACATGTAATTACTATAATCACTGTTGCCACAGCAGCGAATCCTATTCCTAACCCTAATCCAGAGTATATCCTCCATCCAGAGGCTACTTTCCCAAAGTAGTTCATCAGCATACAACTTCCAAAGGCTACTATAAATAACCAGCTAAATCCCAGGATGCAATTTTTTTGAGTAATCCATGATGAAATTCTAAATACGCCTCGAAATATTCCTATAATCAATTCTCCAATATGTTCTTTCATTATCTTTTGCTCCTTTCTGAAATTATTTACTTGTTAAAACCGAAAGATCTTCGGTAACTAATTATATATTAAACAAATTAGACGAATTGGTCAATGATTTTAAAATTCCATTAGCAAAATTTCTAAAGCGAGGCGGGGGTTGGTGTTAGTGGTGGAGATTAGAAATTTTGTGGATTGAATATGCCTTATAATCTCTTTTAGTTTAGATAAAGAATACTGATTAAAATCTTCTATTCTTTGCCCGGTTAATCTGTTAATGAATATCTTTCTGAAATATCTTAGCCAGGTATCTAAAGTTTCTTTCAAATCCTCTAATGAAACATTCTTAGCATATTGAAAGCGAGATGCTAAATCAGATTTAGTTATCTTTACTAAATCTGAAATCAGCTCTTTATTATCCTCAATTTCAAAACCCTTTTCAGGAAAAAACCTAATTTTCTGAACCCGGGAAAGAATAGTTGGAACAAGCATTGCAGGATATTCCGTTATTAGAATTAAATATGTTTTATCTGTTGGCTCCTCAAGAAACTTTAAAAAGCAGTTTTGAGATTCTTGGGTCATTAAGTGAGCTTTATTTATAACTGCAATTTTAAAATCAGCTAAATACGGTTTGAAACAAAGTTTTTGTATAAGGTTTCTTATTTGAGCAATCTGGATTTCTTTGCCTTGAGGTTCAATTAAAATAAAATCAGGAGGACTTATTTCCTTGATAAGAAACTTGGAAAACTCAATTGCTAATGCTTTTTTCCCTAAGCCCTGTTGGCCATAGAACAAAAGAGCATGGGGAAGTTTCCCAAGCTCAACTGATTTTTTTAAAAATTGCCATTGTTTCTGATGAGCGGTCATATCACTTTTTAGTCATTATACTCTTCTTATATGCTTCAAGACTCTCCAGCACTACTCCTGGTCCTTTTGCAACGCAAAGCAATGGATCTTCAGCTAAAAAACAAGGAACTCCAGTAGCCCGAGCAATAAGTCCATCAATATTTCTAACCAATGCTCCCCCGCCTGAAAGAATCATTCCTTTATCCATAATATCAGCTGAAAGCTCAGGAGGCGTCTCTCTTAAAACTGCCTTAACTATCTGAACAATTTCATCAAGCCGGTCAGAAATTGCCTCACAAACCTCGTTAGAACTAATCTTAATGTTCTGAGGCAAGCCAGAAATTAAATTCCTGCCCCTGATTTCCATTTCTTTCTCTTCCTTCTCTGGCAAAGCTGTGCCAATTTTTATCTTTATCTCTTCAGCTGTCTGTTCACCAATAGCCAGATTATACTTCTTCTTGATGTAATTGGAAATTGCCTGGTCCATTTTATCTCCAGCTACTCTAAGAGAACTGCAAGTTACTATCCCGCCAAGAGAAATCACAGCTACTTCTGAAGTCCCTCCGCCAATATCAACAATCATATGGCCTGAACAAGAATTAATAGGAATGCCAGCCCCAATTGCAGCTAAAATTGGCTCTTTAGCAACGTAAACTCCCTTAGCTCCAGCTGCCATCCCAGCTTCAATCACTGCTCTTTTCTCAGTAGAAGTGATACCAGCTGGTACTCCAACTAAAAGCTCTGGTTTAAAAAACCTAAAACTTCTTGCTGCTCTCTTAACAAAATATCTCAGCATTGCTTCAGTAACTCTATAATCAGCAATTACTCCATCTTTTAAAGGTCTATAAATCCTAATCGTATCAGGTGTTCGACCAGTCATTTCTTTTGCTTCTTGACCTACAGCCAGAATTTTGTTTTCAGCAAGAGTAACTGCTACTACTGAAGGTTCAGTCAAAACCACTCCTTTTTTAGGAGTAAAAACCACTGAATTGCAGGTTCCTAAATCAATGCCAATTTTCTTAATAAACATATTACTTTTGGATTCTTCTTTTTATATCTGCTCCTAATTTCTGAAGACGCTCTTCTATCTTTTCATACCCTCTATCAATCTGATAAACATTATGAATAACAGTTGTTCCTTTTGCGATAAGTCCTGCAATAATCATTGCTGCTCCAGCCCTAATGTCTGAACTAGGCATCTCAATTGCCTGAAGCTGGCTTGGACCATAAACAATAGCTCTATAAGGATCGCAGAAAATAATATCAGCTCCCATCTTATTTAACTCATTAAGATATCTTAATCTACCTTCAAACAAAGGATCATGTATTAAAGTGGCACCTTTCGTCTGAGTTGCCAATACGCCTAATTCTGGCTGCAAATCAGAATGAATACCAGGGTAGGGTAAACTTTGAATTTTATCAATTTTAAGCTTTTTTGAAGGTAAAACTCTAATAGTTTTTGAATCTAATATTTTAAAATTAGCGCCGAAGTCCTTTAATCTTTTTAAAAATAAACTAAGAAAGGATAATTCAGCATTTTTAATTATTACTTGTCCTCTTGTTGCCAAAGCTGCAATAATAAAAGTGCCTGCTTCAATAGGATCATACATTATAAAGTGTTTAAATCCTTTTAATCTTTTCTTTCCAATAATTTCTAATTCCCTAACTCCAGAGTGTTTAATTTCAGCACCCATTTTCTCAAGAACTTTAATCAAATCTTGAACCTGATAATCCTGATCAGCTATCTTAATAACTGTTTTCTTAGAATTAGCAGCAGCAAACAAAAGCATATTCTCTGTTGCTGTAACGCTTATTTCTTTAAGAATAACCTCAATTGCTTTGTCCTCTTTTCTCTTTTCAAAGCAATAAAATCCGCTCTCTGGAGAAACTCTAACCCCTGCTTGCTCAAAAGCATCTAAATGAGTATCAATAGGCCTTGCCCCAATAAGGCACCCGCCAGGAGAAGGAATCTTTACTCTATTGAAACGACCCAATAATCCTCCTAAAACTAAAACAGACCCTCTAAAACATGCTACAAGATTAAAAGGAATTTTTGAAGGTCTAACTTTTGAAGAATTTATTTCAATTTTTCTCTTCCCTGTCCAAGAAATTTCAGCTCCCATCTTTTCAAGAATTTTTATCATTTTGAAAACATCCTCAATCAAAGGAATGTTATCAATAACACAAGTTTCTTTGGTTAAAACAGAAGCTGCTAATATAGGGAAAGCAGCATTTTTTGCTCCTCTTATTTCAACTTCTCCTTTTAAAGGATTGCCTCCTTGAATGATAAACTTCTCTTCCATATTCCTATCTTAATCTAAAATCAAAAACTTGGCAAGGGTAAAAATTTAAGGTAAAATTAAAAAATATCTATGACTTATAAAACGCGGACTATTCTATTTTTATCTTTGTTAATTTTATTTCTAATTATTGCTCCTTTAGCTGTTTTGTATTGCCTGGGCTGGCGTTTTGACTGGGAAACCAAAAAAATCACCCAGCCAGGAATTTTCTATTTCAAGGTCTGGCCACGGAGCGCTGAAATTTATCTTAATGGAGAACTAAAAGAGAAAACTGACTTCTTCTTTGGCTCAGTACTTATTGAAAATCTCTTGGCTAAAGAATATAAGGTGGAGGTTAAAAAACAAGGATTTCATAAGTGGGAGAAAACATTAGAAATAAGGAAAAGAGAGGCTACTGAAGCAAAAAATATCGTCTTAATCCCAGAAAACCCAGGCTTTACAATAATAACAAAAGGGGTAAGGGACTTTTTCTTTTCTCCAGACAAGAAAAAGATAATCTTAAAAAGCCCTGGCTGGTCTTTAAAGCTTTTTGAAATAGATAAAAATGTCAAAAGCCATCTCATTGATGAAGAAGACATATCAAAAGAAGAAGTAGAGTTGTTTGATATAAGATTTTCTCCAGATTCAAAAAAAATCTTGCTGAAAGTTGGCCTTAAAGAAACAATAAATTATTATGTTTTAGATATAGATAAAAGTCCTCCTGTTTTGACCTCTATTGGTTTTTTAGAATGGCCTGAACAAGCCTTCTTGGACCCTGCCCCAGAACTGAAAAATGTAATTACCCTCTTTATTTCTAACAAAGATATTTACTATCTTGACATAGCTGGCTTTGTTTTCAAAAACCAAGAAAGATTAAATCTGATTCCTTTTGAGGTTAAACAAGAAACAAAATATAAAATCAGAGCTTCCAACTCTCATATTCTCTTGGAAGAAAATGATATTTTATATATTTTTGATGAAAGTAAAAAATCTTTCCAAAAACTCTTTGAACCAATTAAAGATCTCAAATTCTCTCCTGATTCAAGAAAAATGGCTTATTTCAATAATTATGAAATCTGGGTTTTATTCTTAGAAAAGAAATATGACCAGCCACAAAAGGAACCTGGAGAAAAACTATTTATAACACGTTTCTCAGAGAGAATTGATAATGTTTTCTGGTATACAAACCATTATTTAATCTTTAATGCTGGAGATAAAATAAAAGTCGTCGAAATCGACGACCGAGATAGAATAAATATAGTTGACCTGACTGAGTTTAAAGAACCTAAAATCTTCTGGGCTAATAAAAAGCTATATATTTTATCTGAAGGGAACCTTTACACTTCAGAAGAATTAACTCCTTGATTCGCTAAAGTTAAACATATAGTCTTAAAATAAGTACATAAAAAGCCCTCTAAGGATTATCCTAAGAGGGCTTTATTTTGTTATGGTTCAAACTGAATATCATCTAAGTAAATCGTGCAACCTTTGGGATTCCACCAACGATTAGTTGTCCAGCAAAAGCCGCCAATCACACTACTCATGTCTTTACCTTTTAGGTCAATGATATATTTTTTCCATTCTGGAGTAAGTTTCATGACGCCAGTAGAGACAGGACCAAAGGAATCGCGACGGAACTCTGTTGGAACCCAACTCCTAATCCCTCCTGTCTTAAACTCTGCTTTTTCATTGCCTTTCTCGCCTCGAGCCCAGAAGCTAAGCTTGTTAGCTCCTGACAGCTCATAGCCAGGATATTTACCCCAGTTGTTTAAAGGATACTGCCAATAAATACTAGCCCAACCCCAGGAGAGGAATCGAGCAGCTTTGAAGCTAATACGGATACAGGTCTTACCAGCATAAGGGTTTATCTCACAGGCCTTGTCCAAATCTATGCACTCGCTATCACCCATCCAACCCGATGGCTGGAAGCTATTTTCTTCTGAACCAGCATCCCTGTAAACAATAAGAGGAGCACTGACCTTAACTTTAGCAACTTCTCTTAGAGGCCGGCTAATCCCTTCGAGGGCTTGGGTAGGAATCAGATCTTTCATATGATCTTTTAATGAACCATCTGAATTGTAGATCCCCCAATGAGCTCCAGCTTTACCTTCAAATTTATCTTTCCAGAGTTCATCAAATAGCTCAAAATAGAAGTATTCAATCCGTTCCTTTTCAGCTAACTGAGTAAACTCTTTAAAAAATCTTGCCTGGTTTTCTGGACTGGCTATGGCTTTACCTATTGTTTTACCTTCAGAGGGCCATCCTGTTTCACCTATCACAATCCTTTTGCCGGGAAAACGTTTCTTCATGGCATTCCAGCGCTGTATAACATAATTTGCAGCATCCCCTATTGATATTCCTTCCCAGTAGGGATGGATATGAACCATTAAAAAGTCAACCTCATCGGCAAGCTCTGGGTGCATGAGCCAAACTCTCCATATGTCTGCGGTTGTCACAGGAACTCCTGTTTTTTTCAGTTCCCTGATGTAGAAAATCAACTCTTCCCCGGTCATATCTTCTCTCAGCAGAACCTCATTTCCCACAATTAGAGCTTTAACACAATTGAGGTTCTGATTAGCAATCTGGATGAAACTTTCAATTTCTTCTCTATTTTCTGCTTTGTACTTACCAAGCCAAGCCCCGGGATAGCAGTCTATAGCAATTTTCTCGCACAATGCAGGAATATTACCAAGCGTATTGGTACAACCATATGTCCTAATTGCCCTGGCTACCTTGGGAATAAACCCAATATCAGGATTCAACTCATCAAGAAACGGAAGGATGCCCATATCAGGATTCTCATTATCACGAAAAGGTCCGTAACATACACCTTTCAGTTTATCAACATCTCTTTCCCTGATATCTATCTTGGACTCTGCTTCAACTCTAGGTATTATCGACACTTTGCCTAATACATCCCGCCTTGCCTCTGCTTTTGCTAAAGCTTTCTCTTCCAGATCTTGAGGAAGCTGAAAATTCCAGCTGATCAAAGAAGGCTTGTAATCAGCTGGAATAAGATAAGCAGCAATCCTGGTGGCGGTCTCGTCAATACCGCCAGTGGTAATATCACAAACCCAGGTTCCATCATCATTAATTTCTGTTATCGGGCTGTCCCAATAAGGCTTGGTCCACCAAAAACGATCTACCATAATATAAACAGCAACAGCAAAATCTTTAGAATTGGCATTTAATACTCTGCCTCGCAAGTTCTCAGTACTGCCATATTTCGGCACATAAGTGAGCCCGATTGCAGGCACAGATTCTGCTCCACATACAACAGGAACAAAATAATTCAAAACTAACACTATCGTAACAATCATTAAAAAGACTCTCTTTTCCATTTTCAATCTCCTTTCAATTTTTAAGGTTCTTAATCTTGAGATAAGACCGCCTTATCTCTCTTTTATAGCATATATCTTATCAATGCTTTGTCAAGCGAAAAAAAGAGGTGCCAGAAAATAAATCTGACACCTATTTTGCCTATTTTTTCTTTTGGGCTGGAACAAATTTTAGGAGCTCCAACTCATAGGTTATGGTACCATCAGCAAGCCTCTGGTATTCCCAGACCTTGCCTACCTCAGGAGCCCAGAATATATGGGTCTCCCAGACCAGGGGGCTTTTCTCTTCGGCATCCTTATGAACCTTCTCAATCGCTTCAATACAGTTTTTGAATGTTCCAGCAGCTACCTTAACTTCATTACCCATGGTTTTGTATACATATCTACAGGGATTTTTAGAATAAGCAAATTCCAACCAACTATCGCCCCACTCACCTTCTGTAAACTCAATGTGAATAGCGTTGCGGTGGTCTGCTGGAAAATCATCTGGCAATTCAGCTTGTTTGCCAAGAAGATAATCTCTATGGATACCCCAATTCCGTTTTATGGACTCAGTCATTCCCATTGAACCGTAAGAGCCTTGCCTAAGGTCCCACCAGGTCCAGCAATTCTCAACAGAATCTTCAAATCTGCCATCGCGTATCTGTTCTGAAGGTACCTTGGGATCAATAGAAATAGTAAAGAAATAGTGATCGCCATCCTGTCGGATAAGGGTGTAAGTTTCCTTATGGGCTTTTGCTTTATAGCCATAGCATCTGGCCAGCACACTCTTTCCACCAAATGAGTACCAGCTTAGACCCCTAAAAATTGCCTTATCTTTGGATTCTACTTCTTTTAAGGTCGATACAGCAGCACTTTTCCAACCGTAGGTCCAGCTATTTCCAAGAGCTAGGGGCATAAGTAATCTTGGATCATAGGTACCGGGGATAAAATTTTCAGTAGTGGTAGCTTTCTCTACTGTCTTTCGCTCTTTCATCCTGATCTCAGTTGGCTGGTTAGAAGCCTCACTAGGCTTTCTTTCAAAAAAGAATAAAGAAGCCAGAGCCACAAAAACAACCAAAATAACTAACTTTACATTTTTTAGTAGAGTCTTCATTTTTTTCTCCTTTCATGTTTTCCTAAAGGGTTTCTGTTTCTATTTCTCTAAAACAATTACAATCCTTTTCGTTTCAATCCTCCTTTCTTTTGAAAAATTCTCTTAATCATTTTCCGCTCCTTTCAATTTACCTTATATTCGATTAACGCTAATTCATATACAAGTTCCCCTTTGGAGTTATACTGAACCTCTTTGATCAAGCCAACATCTTCCGCATAAAAAGATATGGTCGTGAAGTTTCCAAAACCATCTTCCTGTTCTGAATACTCAGGAGGCATATCTTTTAATAATACTTCTTTCAAATTTTGACCTCTAATCATAGTGCAATTCTTCAAGCAGCTTGAGAATTTTCCAGCCGGGGTAGTGATTTTTTCTGGGATTAAAACTGCTCCTATTGCCCAGAAAGGTATCTCCCCTTCTTTTGCTGAGTCAGAAATTATTATCCCTGGCTCTAAGACCGCTAGCCAAGTCTGACTTATGGTCTCAGCGCCTAAATATTCACCTTGCATTAGTTCCCAAACACCTCCATCAACATAAAGCCATTTAACATTTGGCTCCTCTTTAATATAAAGTGAGGAGTATCTTCCATCTCTAGGAATAGTCCCTTCAATTTCTACGTCCCAGGATGCAAATTTGTCTGTTAGAGTAGAATTAGAAATGCTATATGTCTCTAGAGAACTCTGGGGCATCTTTTCTATTGTCCGGCCGAGGGTAAAATAGACAGCTCCTCGAGGGGGACTATTCCAGCCAGGTTTCTCAATAATTTGCTTTCTGTAATGAAAAACTTCATCGCTCTTGTAAACGGTTCTCTGATAGGTCCATTTGTTGCCAACTGCTAAAGGGAGATATCTTTTCAGAGTCTCTGTTGTTTGCTTTTCTTTAGGCAGCAACCGAATCAAAAGCTCTCCCAATGCCTCTATTGGACCTTTAGGTTCTGGCTTTTTGCGGATCTTCTTGATTTCTGGCTCCCTTTTTGACTGTAACGTTACCTTGGGCATTCTTATTTTCCGAAGTACTTCTATTTTTGCTACACTATTTTTCTCTAATTCATGAGAAAGCTGAAAATTGCCAGAAGCTAACGGGGGTTTAAAATCGCTTGGAACAAGATAGACAAGGATTTTAAGCGCTACTTCATCACGTTCAGCTGTCGTAATATCACAAATCCATCTGCCCTCTCTATTAATCTTGCCTACCCGCTTACTCCACCAAAGACCATCTTTCATAATATAAACAGCAACAGCAAAATTATTAGGGTCAGCACTCAATACTCTGCCTGTAAGATCTTCGAAACTGCGAAAAGAAGGCACAAAAAGAAATTCAATAGATGGCGCCCCTGGTTCAAGCTCTTCAAGTTTAGGTCCTTCAGGTCCAGTTTTAGGTTCCTTTTTGGGTTTCTTAACAATAGGTTTAGTGATCTTAGGGTCTTGTATTGTAATAAAAACTGAATCTCTGCCTACAGAACCCTCTGAATCAAATGCTGTTAACATAACAATATGAGGACCAACTGAAAGACCCTTATAGGTCAATGAATTACCTTGACCAATATAAATATCTAAATCAGATGTCCAAGTAAGATTTTTTTCTGGTAATTCTCCATCTTCTAAATCAACTGCAATTCCTCTAAAAACAATTTCTTCGTCAAGTTTAAATTTTGAACCACTTGTTGGATTCTGAATTTTAACTCTTGGCGGATAATTAGCTACACTAACTTTTCCTATCTGAAAAAGTATAACAATTATCAAGAAAATTCTTTTATTCATTTTCTGTCTCCTTTCAATTGTTAAAGTGCTAAAGACAAGACCTTCTTGCCTCTATTGCATTAAACATCCTATAAATAACTTTGTCAAGAAAAAAGGAGCTTAACTCTTATTTTAAGAGTTAGCTCCTTGAATTTATACCAATCTCGGCATAAGTTTTTTATCAAACTTAGGAGGCAAAATAGGCTTACCCCTGTATTTCTCAATATCAGAAGAACCATAAAAAAGCCTGTCATACCAGTGAATTTTTATTCTTTTATCACCAGTATCTTCTAAAGCTTTTATCAAGCACTCTCTGAAATAATAAACCATGCTGTATAACACAGAACTTCCGTGAAAAACTCGGGCAAAAACATAGAAATTTATGTCTTGCTGGTCTTTTTTGCTTTTCTTGACAGCGTCTTTAAGCCAATCAGCAAAAAGCTTTCGAGCAATAACCATGTTAGACGAATTAAGGTTGACACTGAGATCCATAAAAAGTCTAAGCTTGTCTTTTGATTCTTTGGGAAACATTATGTCAGCATAAACTTTTCCACTTTCGTAGCCAAAATCAAGAATAACATCTGGCATTTGATCCCCCGGTTCCTCTTGTTCTTTTGCAGGTCCTTTTCCCCCCGGAGGACCGCCAAAAGTATCAGGCGTGCCACCACCTGGTTTTCCTGACTTATTAGGATCTCCTCCTCCACCTGGTTTTCCTGGCTTGTCAGAATCTTCCAAGCCAAGTATGTCAGACCTGCCTTTATCTTCAAGCTGAGCTCTGGCTTTAGCATCGGCTCGAGCTTTATCAGCTTTAGCTTTGTCATTAGCAATCTGACGCTGACGAGCAATCTCTAAATCTAAAATATCCTTAGCTCGCCTTTTAATTTCCTTTTGAGTTCGGGTAAAAAGATGGGGATAATCCTTGGAAGACCAAGATGAATTTACTTTTTGTGTGTAAATCTCTATAACCTTCTCAATAGTGAGATCTCTCATATTTCTAATTTGGCTCTTGACTTGAAACTCAAGTCTCTCAACCGTGCTCATCTGGCTCCTCAGAGCATCAAGTCCTGTTTTTATTCCTGCTTCTTCTGCTTCGCGAACCATTTCAATGGTCTCTTTAAGCAGGTCTTTAGAATTAAAGGACCTTGATGAAACATCAGGCATTTTCAAAGCTTCAGATTCAGATATGTTCACTGATTTATTGTACCATTTGTCAATCAGCTCATCTGCTTTTTCTGAAGAAGGCCAAGAACCTTGTTCAAGCGGTCCAAAGAAATCTCTGAATTGCTGCTGAGCAATCTCTTTTCGTATACGATCAAACTCCTGCTTCAAGCTTCTATCAACCAGTTTATTCATAGCATCTTTGCAAGATTGATCACTGTTTGAAATAAGTGATGACAGAAAGTTGCGAAAATCAGATTGTTTGTCTTTTGGAGCCTTGACTGCATGATTATCAATGGCTTTGTTAACAATATCTTGTCGAAAACGTTTCAAGCAAGTGCTCCAGCTTTTATCTTTGTCAGCATGAACTGATAAGCTCCCGCTTATCAGCTTTTTTAAAACCTTCTTGTCAACTGACAAATTCATTTCAGATATAGCATTGCGAAATCTTTTGATAGCGATTTTGCCTGCCTCATCATCAACTTTCTTCTTAACTGAAGGAAACATCTTATAGACCTTATTGGCTATTGTTTTTCCCTGCTTTTCCTGCTTAAGCTTGTTCTGATAAGTAGTAATCTCCCTGCTGATGAAATTCCTGATATCTTCCGGCACAACATAACTAGCGCCAGAAGAACCGGTCACAATTGAACCTTGTTTTTCTAATTGCTTTTTAGCATCGTCAAGTATGGGATTAACGAAATCGCTGCTAAGCGTACTTACATTTTCTGAAAAAACAGGTTCTTTTTGTTTTTTAATAAGCTGATTCAATATTTTAATCCGCAAGTTATTGAGCTGTCTTTTAGCCACAGCTGTATCAACTTCGCTTTCTGTGGGATAAACATCTTTTGTCAGCTTATTGAGTTGGCTTTCATAAGCTTTTTTTCTTGCTTTGCCAAATACTGTTGTTCCATCTGTATGGCTTTTGCCAAAATTCTTATCAAGATAGTCCTTAACTACTTCGTCTAGAGGTTTTAGAAAAGCATCTCGCTCTTCTTTAGTAAAGTAGTTCCGGTCAATTGCCTGTAAAACAAGTTTCACTTCCTTTTGATACCAATCAGTAAACATCTGAGTTTGTTCCTGCTTTAAGTTATCCCAGGCCTGTCTTCTGTTTTGATATTTAGCTGGATTCTGCAGCATTTTCTCACAGAGATCATTAACATCAACTTCTTGTTTTCTTGCTTGCTCGCAAAGTTTATTAATATGCATCTTAGCATACAATCTTGCATTAGCTTTTTTTGCTGATAATTCGCCCTTGCTCCCTAGGCAAAATCTTCCAGGGAGCAAGGCGCTGATAACTACAAACAAAGCTATTGTAATAACAGGTTTTTTTCTTGCGGATCTCATTCTTGCACCTTCCTTTCTTAATGACCGTCGTGCTTAAACTCCGCTAAGCAGTGGTACATTCTGTTTTTCAAAAAGTGATTTTATATACATATACAATTCTTGACTACGTTGCAACATAAGTCTTCGTTTTTCCTTGTCTGATGCTGAAGATACATCATTATTTAAGTTCTTATCAAATTCAGTTCCTTTTAGTAATTCTGTATGTTCATAATAATACTCCTGCAGATAAGAAAGGGCCATGCGCTGCATATCGCAACAATCAGCATATATCCCTTCTATTCTATTAGCAATCTCCTGAAATACCAATATTTCATTTTCCGGACTTATAACTTCAGGGTTTGTAATAATTGATTGTTTTTCTGGAGTACTATCAAATACTAATCCTGGCTCAACCAAAGGTATCCTATCACACCAGTTCTGTCGCAATTTTTTTCTGTCTAAGAAAACTTGTTTAGCAATAATACAAGCTTGTTTAAACCGCTCATTAATTACTTTTTCCCCTGAAAGAAGATCGTTCATTAAATACTTACTTTCATGAGTACTGCGATCTTTTGGTGCAAAATGATCAATCCCGAAATCATCACGAAGGGTATTTTCAATCTTTTCTAATGCCAAAAGAAGCTTCTGTTTTTGTACATCCATCATTGCTCTCTCATAGCTTGCAATATTTGGATCTGCTTGTCTAAATCTTCTATTTTCATCTTCAAGAACACCTTGCCTACCTCTACTTTCATCAATCTGTGCCTGAGCTCTACCTCTAAAAATAGTATTAGCCATAACAAAGATTATTAGTAGAGCCAAAGCAATCTGACACAATAACTCAAAAGTTTCAGCCGTAGACACTTCTTCCTCTTTTTCAGCACCAAAAAGTGTTCCTACCCGTTCTAATAAATCTTCCATTTTTTGCTCCTTTCTATTTTCCAACTATTCCTCTAACAAAATCCCTTAATCTACGGAATTTGCTTTTTACTTCAACTAATTCTTGTTTTGTTTGGTCTAATTTTCCTTTTAATTCATCCCTTTCTTTTATTACTTTGTCCAACTCATTGGTTAATTGCTGGAAAAATGCTTCTTGCGCCTCAGCAGCTTTTTGCTGTTTTTCTGCAGCTCGCTGCCAAGCCCGAGATCCAGAACTTATCTGGTTAAAGGACTCCTGAGCTTTATCAAATACACCTTCAGCCTTACCTTTGATCTCTGCTATCAACTTATCAACTTCTTGAAATTCCTTTTTAGCTCCTGAGACTTCATTCTTAAGCTGGCTAAAAGTACTACTGGTTTCATTTATGGTCTCAGTAAGGCCTGAAGCTGCTGAACTGAGGTCTCCTAAAAGGGAAATAATAGTCTCATTAGGTTTTAAGACCTGGTAACCAGAAATACTTCTATAAGCTCGCTGCATACTATATCTAAGTGGTATAACAATAAGAAACACCCAAATCAAGGCAATTAAAGTTGAATAAAGAGCGGTTCTCAAACAATTTATCAACTGTGACATTTGGACTTGTTCAGATGGGTAATACCCAATCATAATAAGCCCCCAGACCGTTCCCATCAATCCTAAGGCAACCATAATACGTTCGTAATTCACAAAAAATGGAAAGACCTTTGAACAATTAGTCTTTTCTTTGGCTTTAGCAATACTGAAAAATCCTCTTGCAATAAGGCACATCCCAAAAAAAGGTACAAGAGTGCTAACTGTAGAAAAATCTACTGCAAAACGATCAAAATAAGAGATTGGACCATGATATTCAAATCCATGACCTGCTTTTGGATTCCATTGCAAAGCTATACTAAGATTATTGAACCAAATCAAACTACCTAATACAGCAAGCAAAACACAAAACCATGCAATATTTCTTGCCATTATTCTTTTTTCCATTTCTATTCTCCTTTCTTTTCTAAAATTTCTGTTTTTTTTACTTTTTCAATTTTCAAAGAACTTTACACCTTGAAACAAGACCATCTTGTCTCTAATGCATTAAACCCCTATTAAAGAACCTTGTCAAGGCCAAAATCTCCCAAACTAAAAAGAAGCTAAGCTCCTTTTTAATTTTTATTTTGTTAATTATTTATTGAGACTCTATTTTTTGTTTAAAATCGTCCCATTTCATTTCATCTGGAGCTCCCATATCACAGATTTCTCTAAACTGGCAATAATTACACTGCCAACCATCTGGATAATCGGCAAGACGTGAAGGAATAGTGTTAGAATCAATTTGTTTTTTAAGAACAGTTAACTGTTTCAAAAGACTTTCTGCTTGGATTTGATTATAGCTTACTATAAACTCTTTCAGCTCTAACTTATCTTTATCAACATAAAGCAGGATTCCCTTAGGTATTTTAAAATAATGCAAGTATAATTGAAGCTGCTCAACGTTTTCCTCTTTTGCCTGTATCAAATTTCTGAAAATCATACTATTCATGCTTTTAATGTCTAAAACATAGAGTTGCTTTCCATCACTAATTATGGCGTCGGCTCTGCCTGAAATTATCTCTTGTGGAGCAATATTTACTTCAGAAGCCACGACATGAATATCTCTAGTGCTTAATAAAGACTTCATTATAAGCTTGTGCATATGGTCTCCATGATCAAATAATCTCAAGATATTTGCTCCCATTTCTTTTCTGGGAGCGTTTTTAAATTTAAAAAACACTGCCCGAGAACACTTGCCAGCGTCACTGATATAAAAATGACGCTGTTCTTTATTCCTCTGCCTATCCAAATAATATTTATCAATAATTTCTTTTAACATACAATATCATTTTAATCTATTTATAAACAAAGGTCAAATCCCCAGCACCAGCTCTTGACAAAAACTAAATATGGGTGTATACTGTAAGTAGTATTAGTTCGTTTCAAACCACATTAT
The DNA here is from genome assembly GCA_030617105.1 of Candidatus Nealsoniibacteriota bacterium. Classification (GTDB taxonomy): domain Bacteria; phylum Patescibacteriota; class Minisyncoccia; order Minisyncoccales; family GWA2-38-27; genus JAUWYA01. Next base: position 22,427 of record JAUWWC010000001.1, on the reverse strand, counting down.
TAACCTTTCTGCCGTGATGGCAGTAAATTGGGCGTGATGCCCAGGAGGTGTAAAATGAATTCTATTAGAAACACCGATGTTATGGCAATAGATCTAACAGCTGTTGACTTCGCACTTCAATTTGCTCATCAAGTTGGCCTTCCTTGTAAAAAAGGGCTCAATATTAGAACGATGAAACGTTGTGAAGGTGTAGTTGATGTATCTGTTCTGATTCTTGATTTGGGCCAAAAACACAATCTTTCTTTCTGTGTACAAGAGAACCCACAAGCAAAAACTTGGGAAGTCGCTTGTATATATCCTGTTGATTTAAGCTTCAATGGAGAAACACTGGAATCAGATTTACCTGCAGGATTTAAACATCTAAATCGTTTTAGAGCCCAACAATGCAAAATCAAATATAAATTCAACAGAGAGTAGTAAAAAGCAGTAAAAAAGCAAAAATCCCCCTGATTTTCAGAGGGATTTTTTATTATCTCTTAGACCATTGCGGGCCTCTGCGGGCGCGCTTTAATCCGAATTTCTTTCTTTCCCGCATTCTGGGATCACGGGTTAAATATCCAGCTCGCCTAAGCCGTTTGCGAAACTCAGGATTAAACTTCACAAGAGCCCTGGAAATTCCATGCCTAACAGCTTCAGCTTGAGAATGAACTCCTCCCCCTTTTACCTTAGCTGAAACCATAAACTTATCAAGAGCTTTCATTTTATCTAAAGCAGTATCTACAATCTGCTGAAGCTCTAAACCAGGAAAATATTCTTTATACGATTTTCCATTAATCATAATTGTTTTATCTCCCTGAGTAAAAAGCCGAACCCGAGCCACAGATGTTTTTCTCCTGCCAACTGCTTCAAAATACTTAGCTGGTTTAGCTCTTGGCTTTTTGCGTTTCTCAACTTTCTTTTTACTACTTGTCTTCTTTTTTGTTTTAGTTTTTTTAGCTTTTTCCATTATTCAAACTTTAATCTTTTAATTTGCTTAGCTCGTAACTTATTCTTAGGCAGCATGCCGAAAACTGCTCTTTTTAAAACCTCTCCTGGATCTTTCTCAAAAAGTTTCTTCAATGGGGTTTCTTTCAATCCTCCTAAATATCCAGAGTGATGATAATAAATTTTCTTCTCAAGTTTCTTGCCAGTGACTTCAATCTTATTAATATTTTTAACAACTACAAAATCACCCATGTCTTTGTTAGGAATAAAATCGGGTTTGTTTTTGCCGCGAAGCAAAACAGCAATTTCAGTAGCGAAACGGCCCAAAATCTTGCCGCTAGCATCAATTGTATGAGTTTCTCTTTTCATACTAATTCTATTATCGCTATCCTGGCACCATCACTTTTTCTAGGACCCAATTTAATAATTCTTGTATATCCCCCTTTTCTATTCTTATACTTTGGTCCAATCTCATCAATCAATCTTTTGACTAAATCTTTTGAGAAATACTTTGCTAAGATTCTTCTGGAATTCAAATCTCCTTTCTTTGCTCGGGTTATGCATTTCTCAGCAAACCTGGAAAGCTCTTTGGCTTTTGCCTCACTAGTTTTTATCTTGTTATGTAAAAAAAGGGCTTGTGCTAAAGATTTTAACAGAGCTTTCCGCTGATTTCTTTTTCTTGATAATTTTCTGCCTTGTTTAAGTTTCCGCATATTACTTTTTTTTCTTTGGTTCTTTCTTTTTAGCAGGCTTTTTAACTACTTTCTTTTCTTTTTGCATTTTTACAACTTTGGAAAGTCCAGCAAATAAGGAAAAGTGCTTTACTAAAATGTCTGAGGCCTGAAAGAATGCATCTTCAGGAGTAATTGTTCCATCAGTTTTAATATCTAAATATAGTCTGTCAAAATCAGTCCTCTCCCCTACCCGCATATTCTCCACTTTATAACTCACTCTTTTAATAGGAGTAAAAATGGCATCAATGGGAATTACTCCGATTTCTAATTTCTTTTGCTTTTTCCTTCGCTCAACTGGCTCATATCCAATACCTTTTTCAATTTGAATTTCCATGTCTAATTCTGCTTTTTTACTAGTTAAAGTAGCAATGTGACAGGACTTATTTATTAATTCAACCTGGCTAGAGAATTTAAAATCAGAACCTTTCACTTTTTTCTCGCCTTTTATCTTTAAGCTTACTTTTTGTGGTTCATCAGTATGCATTTTAAATCTCAACTGCTTTAAATTCATTGCAATAGTAATTACATCTTCTGAAACACCTGATATTGTTGAGAATTCATGCTGAACCGCTTTAATTTTCATTTGGGTAACAGCTGCTCCTGACAAAGAAGAAAGCAAAACTCTTCTAAGAGAATTGCCAATAGTTACTCCATATCCAGGATAGAGCGCTTCAATTTCAAAACGAGCAGAGTCCTCTTTTTTATTAATAATTTTAGGCGATTTGGGAAGTAAAATCATATAAATTTAATGCGAATCTACGAATGATATGCGAATGCTACGAATATTTATTCGCGTCATTCGCATAGTAATTCGCGTCATTCGCATTATGTTATCGTGAATAAAACTCAAAGATAGTAGAAATTTCAGCTGGCAGGCCTGCTTCTTCTAAATTAGGCTGGCCAACAATTTCTCCTTCTAATTTCTCAATATTAACTTTAATCCAAGAAGGAGCTTGGTATTTCTTTAAGATTGTTGGAAGATTTTGAAACATAACTTTCTTATGAGAGCTGGGTTGCAAACTAATCTTATCTCCTTTTTTAACTTGATAAGATGGAATATTAACCTTTTTTCCATTGACCAAAAAATGACCATGGTTGACAATTTGCCTGGCCTGAACACGAGAAGGAGTAAATCCCATCCGAAAAACCACATTATCTAAACGGCTTTCTAATTTTCTTATTAGTAAAGCTCCGGCATCTTCTACTTTTCCTCGCTTTTCAAGAACTTCTTTTACATATTTTCTAAATTGCCTCTCTTTTAAATTATACCAGTTTTTTAGTTTTTGCTTCTCTCTTAATTCCTTGCCATACTCAGAAGGAGGCCTAGTTCTCTTTTTGCCTTTTTCTCCAGGAGCATAGGGTTTTGTTATCATTGGACATTTCGGAGATAAACAACGTTCACCCTTTAAAAAGAGCTTTACTCCTAACCGTCTGCAAATTTTACATTTCTTATCCCTCATTTTTAAACTTTTAAACTCTCCTGACTTTTGGCGGCCTGCAACCATTATGTGGTACTGGCGTAATATCGCTAATAGAAACAATCTCTAAGCCATGAACAGCTAAAGATCTAATAGCTGATTCCCGGCCAGAACCAATTCCTTTTACTAAAACCGCTATTTTCTCAATTCCTAATCTTTTAGCTGCAAGAGATATTGCTTCTGCAACCTTTGAAGCAGCAAAAGGAGTGGCTTTTTTTGTTCCTTTAAAACCAATTGAGCCAGCACTAGCCCAGGTTAAAACATTACCATGAAGGTCAGTTAAAGTAATTAGAGTATTGTTATATGAAGAAGAAATGCAAATCTTGCCCTCTTTTGTTTTTGAAGGTTTTTTAGTTTTAATTTCTTTCTTCATCCCAGCTTCTACTCTTTCTGTTTCTTTTAACAACTCTTCTTCAGTTTTTGCAACAATTCTTTTTTTACCCATAATATTATTTACTTTGGTTCTGGTGCTGCTTTTCTTCCAGACCCTACTGTCTTTCTCACATTCCCACGAATGGTTCTGGTATTAGTCCGTGTTCTTTGGCCTCTAACTGGTAATCCTTTAATATGACGAATACCTCGCCAAGAGCCAATATCCCGCAATCTCTTAATACTCACCATTACTTCTCTCCTAAGCCCTCCTTCAATCTTGTATTTTTTTTCAATTATGTCTTTAAGCTTATTTATTTCTTCTGTTTTTAATTCAGAAGCCCTGCAACTAGGATCAACCCCTGCTTCAGATAAAATTCTTCTACTCAAAGAACGACCTATACCATAAATATAGGTTAGAGCAATCTCTATTTGTTTTTCTTTTGGGATATTAACCCCAGCAATTCTTGGCATAATTTTATAGAGCGGGTACTTAACCTTGACGTTGCTTATGTTTAGGATTTTTCTTGCAAATTACATAAACTCGTCCTTTCCTTCGGACGACTTTACAATCTCTGCATATTTTTTTAACTGATGGCCTTACTTTCATAAATTACTTCCCCCTATATACAATTCTCCCTCTGGTATCACCCTGAGTGCTCATCTCTACTGTTACCTTATCTCCTGGCAAAACTTTAATCCTATAAATTCTCAGCTTCCCAGCAAGGTGAGCAATTATTTCTTTTCCGTCATCTAACTTTACCTTAAAATCAAGGCTAGGTAGCGCCTCTAAGACAATACCCGTTTTCCGATAAACATTTTTCTTAGTTTCTGCCATTTAGGTACTTAATAATTATCTAATATAGCAAAGTTTTTTTAATTAGTCAATCCTTAGCTTTATCTCAAGCTTTTCCATATCCTCTGGAATTTTCTTCTTTAAGAATGGCCAAGATTTAAGCTCAATTTTAGTTACTTCAGGAAGATTTTCTAAAAATATCCTGGCCTCTTTAAGCGACTTTCCTAAAAGAGCTTTTTTAACTTTATCTAAATCAATATCTGAATAAACTTTGCTTTTAATCTCTAAATTTAAAACAATTTTACCCTCTTCATCAATCTTCTGCTCTAAAATAAAATGATTGATTTCTAAACTCTCTTCCTGAATCCTTGTACCTTCTGATATATTCAAATTAATACAACCTTTAGCAAAATCCTCTAGATTTGATTTTTTAAAGCCAACTCCTTCTGATTTAATCTTAACTTGAAACACAAATGACTCAGCCTCAGTTCCTGCTTGCAAAGAGCTATTAGTTTCTATAATCTCTTGAGAGATTGTTTCATCTAACAAAACAAAATCTCTAGGAATAGTTGTTTTGAAAAACTCTCTGCTTTCTTTTTTTAATTCTTCAATTAAAATATTCTCAGCTTTTTCCAAATCCTCCTGGCTAATCTGGGGAACTTCGTCTATAAAGCCTCCGGCCATATCTGAAAATGACCTTCCATAAATAGTGGTGTATAACGGAGAGCCAGCTAAGGCAGGAAGAGCAAAAGTAGAAGGACCAATGTTGTAATCTTCTCCTGGTTCAGCTGCTTTAACCTCAACATCAATCTCACCAGGAATAAGTTTTCCTTTTTCATATCTTGCCCCTGGAATTGTTATTCTTTTAACAGACCAGAATAACTTGCCATCAGCAGAAACAAACCGAGAAGGTATTAGAGTCCTGGCAGAAGTAGAATAAGCATTGTAAACTCGGATAACTCCTGTGGCTTTTTCTTTTTTTAAAACTCTGCCTGAAGCAGGAAATTCTTGAGAAGCAGATTTCTCATTAATAAAAATCTTGCCTGGAATAATTTTTTCACTAAAATTAAACGTCTCTGCATTCAAATCTATAACAAGATTTTCTTCTAAAGATAAAATATCTGTTTTTGGCCAAATCTCAATTTCTACTTTAGAAAAAAAGAAAAACCCTGAAACTGCTATTAGGACTAAAAGAACCAAACAAAAAAGTAAACTCTTTAGAAAAAATCCTTTCTTTTTCCCAACTAGCACTGTCTTTTCTTGTTGTTTTTTACTCCCTAAAGAATCAATTTCTTCTGGAGGAATTATGTCAAAAAATTTCTTACCCATAATAGCAAATGAATAAAGATGGAATATATTGAGGATTTTTTAAACTCTTTGTTTCGTCTTTAATGTTTTTAAAATCTTGGGGATAAATAATCTTGGCTCCTGGCAAGACCTCTTGAATTTCTGGAAGCAAGCTGGATCCACCAAAAATCTGAATATTTGATGAATTTATTCCTTTAATCTTCATTTCTAAATCCTGCTGCCAAGTTCGCTTCTCTGATAAAAGTATCTCTTTAATTCTTTGTCCAACTTCCCCGCTTAAAACTTTATTAGCGTATCTTTCTTTAAGAATCCTTGCTGATTGCTCATCAATTCCCAAAGATTGAGATAGTTTTTGGGAAAATGCTTTTCCTCCAACCCCTAGCTCACTAACCTTTTTCAAATTACCTCCTTTTACTAAAATAATTTGACTGGCCTCTCCGCCAATATCAAAGAAAATACCATCCCCTGCCTTACCTCCTAATGCGATAGGCAGGCTTTCAGCTAAATGAACTATTTTAGAAATCTTTAATCCTAAATCTTCAAGAATTCTTTTTATGCTTTTGAGATAGTGTTTCAACAAAAAAGTAGCCAAGATCCTAAATTCTAAATCCTTCCCATTATATCCGCATAATCTTGAAACTGGATAGCCATCAATTTTCATTTCAAGAATTTTCAAACTAATCCAGTGAATATCTTTTGCTAAAATACCAAATTCTCTGCTAAATCTTTGAGAAATTTCTTGCTGCGCTTTTTTAAGAACCTGCTGGAGAATAGCTTTTTCTTTTGCTTTAGAAATTTTTATCTTCAAGCCTTCATCCTGTATAAATGACTGCCCATTAACTCTTGCTTTTAGAATATTAGGGCTTAGAGTAAGTAAAACTGGTAATTTCTTTAAATCTTGCGCCTGAACCTGGGCCTGGGCCTGTTCAATTGCTTTGAGAATATCTTTCTTTATTACGTTTGCTTCAAAAATCTTCCCATTAAAAACACTGTATCTCTTAAAATATTGAGTAGCAGCTCCTAAAATAGCAACTTTGATATTACCCTTTCTGCAAATTAAAACCTTTACTGCTTCAGTTCCAATATCCAAAACCAAAAAAAGTCTTTCCTTTTTTCTCCTTATCCCCAAAAAATCAAACCTCATTAGTTAATTCTACCACAGAATTCTTTTTTATTCTAAAATAGCGCGAAGACGGCGGATGCCGGCGCTTGAAGATTCTTCTTTAATAATTTTGAACTTACCAAGCTCAGAAGTGCGCTTAACATGAGAACCAGCGCAAATTTCTTTTGAAAACTTGCCAATAGAATAAACCGATACTTTTTCAGGGTATTTCTCTTTGAAAAATGCCAAAGCTCCTGATTTTATAGCATCTGAATAAAGCATTTCTTGTTTTTTAACTTCTAAATCCTGTTTAATTTTCTGATTAACAATCTTCTCAACCTTGTTAATCTCCTGCTCTGTCATTTTAGCAGAATGAGAAAAATCAAAACGGAGACGTTTAGGAGTAATATCTGAACCCATTTGCTTAACGTGACTACCCAAAACCTCTCTTAATGCCTGATGCATCAAATGAGTAGCTGTATGAAGCTTTGCTGCTTCCAATCCTGCCTCTTTACCTATTCCTCCAAACTTTGCTTCTTTGCCAGCCCTGGAAATCTCTTGATGTTTCTTTATTGCTTTTTCAAAACCTTTTTTATCTACTTTAAAACCTTTTTCCTTGGCTAATTCTTCAGTAAGCTCCAAAGGAAATCCATAACTCTGATAAAGGTCAAAGGCCTGTTCCCCTTTTATATCTTTATTCCTGCTAATTAGTTTATCAAATTCTTTTAATCCCCTTTCTAAAGTTTTCTCAAACTTTTCTTCTTCATTTTGAATAATAGTTAAAATATCTGTTTCTTTAGATTTAACTTCTGGGTAAACATCTTTGTAAATCTCAATAACTTTCTGAGCTAAAGGAATTAAGAAATTCTTTGGCATTTTCAAAATCTTGCCATAGCGAATTGCCCTTCTCAAGATTCTTCTCAAAACATAGCCTTGTTCAACATTTGAAGGAATAATGCCTTCAGAAGCTAAAAAAACTGACCCCTTAATATGGTCAGCAATAATTCTCTCTGCCTTGGCCTGAGGCGTGGAAGAAAATAAATCAGTTTCAAAAACTGATGCTTTGTTTTGAACAACCATGGCTAATCTCTCCAGCCCCATGCCAGTATCTACTCCTTTTTGCTTTAAAGGCGTTAGTTTTTTATCTTTGTCCTGATAAAATTCATTAAAAACTAAATTCCATAATTCAACAAATCTTCCGCACCTACAATTTGGCAAGCATTTTTTACCTAAAGAGCAGCTTTTTCCTGTTGAATCATAATGAATTTCAGTAGTCGGCCCGCAAGGCCCTTGCTCACCAGTTGGTCCCCAGAAATTATCTTTGCGCGAGAATCCATAAATTCTATTTTCAGGAAATCCCAATTTTCTCCAGATTTCCCTTGATTCTTTATCTTCAGGAACCTCTTTATCCCCCTTAAACGCAGTAATCCAAAGCTTTTCTTTTTTCAATTTGCAAACCTTAGTTAAAAATTCAAGAGTCCATTCAATAGACTCTTTTTTGAAATAATCACCGAAGCTGAAGTTGCCCAGCATTTCTAAAAAAGTCAAATGAGTTGTATCCCCGATTTCCTCAATATCTGAAGTCCTAAAACATTTCTGAGAAGAAGTAACTCTGTTTCCATAAGGAGATGACTCTCCTAAGAAATATTCTTTAAACTGCTGCATGCCAGCTGTAGTAAACAAAACACTGGGATCAGTAGACAAAAGAGAAGACGAGGGCACTATTTTGTGCCCTTTTTTTTCAAAGAATCTCAAAAACTTATTCCTAATCTCTTTTGAAGTCATATTATGAATATCGGTCTGCTACAACAGACGCTACATATGCTTCTGGTTTAATCTTGGGCTCAAAGCCATTGCCTCGAATAAGGCCAGTTAATTCTTTTACCATATCTTTTGTCTGACCATTTTCACCAATATCAGCATGAATATATCTAAATTGATATTGAAGATTTCCATCATCTACTTGTTGAATTCTCTTTTGAAAATCTTCTCTTAAGAACAAAGCTAATTCACAAGATAATAGAACTTCTTGTAAAATCCTGTTTTTCCAATGAATAAACTTTCTATTAAAAGCACGGGGATATTTTATCCTTTTAAGAAAGAACCTTCCTCCTTCGCCCTTTCTTAAAACCGCCACAGCAACTGGAAAATGCGGCTCTTCTCCTGAAGAGGAATCACATCCAACAATAATGTCATAAAACTTTTCTGGTTTTTCCTTAATATATCCTATTATTTCTTCAATTACTTGCTTAACTGATAGACTTCCCTTAGTTGGATTATAGAAATGTCCATTAAAATCTATGTTATTCATAATGAAACATTGTACCAAAATTCTCTTTTAAAATCAAGATAAGCTCCTATTTACTATCTTTATAAACTCTTTTGCTTTTAAAGAAGCGCCGCCCACAAGAAGACCATTAAATTCAGCTTGTTTTAAATATCCTTCTGCATTCTCGCTGTTAACACTTCCTCCATAAAGAATCCTAATATTCTTTGAAACCATTTTTTGAATTATTCCTTTCATTCTCTGAGCTTCTTCTATATCACAGGGGTTGCCAGTCCCAATAGCCCAAATGGGCTCATAAGCTACAATTACTTTTGACACATCATGAACATCAATAAGCCCTATCTCAAGTTCTGCTTTCAAAACCTCTTCTGTTTTTTCTTGTTCTCTTTCTTGTTCTGTTTCTCCGACACAAAGAATAGGAATAAGACCTGCATCCAAAACAGCTAAAACCTTTTTATTCACATCATTGTTTTTCTCTCCAAAAAGCTTTCTTCTTTCTGAATGACCAACAATAATATACTGACAGCCTAAATCCTTGAGCATTGCTGCAGAAACTTCTCCAGTATATGCTCCTTTTTCTTCAAAATAACAATCCTGCGCTCCAAGAGTTAATCCTTTTAATAAAGACAAATAAATAAATGGCGGACAGATTACTGTTTCTGCATTTTCAATATCTTTAATACCTTTGGAAATAGAATCAAAAAGCTCTTTAGCTTCAGATTGAGTTATTGGATTACATTTCCAATTTGCAACAATAAGTGGTTTCATATTATTGTTTTCTCAGATATTCTGCTGCTTTTTCAGGCTCAATTGTAGATATCTCTATTCTGGTGCCAATTTCAAATCCTGCCCAAGTTGAGGTTTTCGGCAAGATTGTCCAGTGCCAATGATAGTAATTATGATTTCGGCAATCAGAAGGGGCAGTATGTAAATAAAAATTATAAGCAGGGTCATTCAGACCTTTGTAAATCTTATTTAGAGCTATTCCAAAAGCTTCTGCTAACTGCCATTTTTGTTCTTCTTTTATTCGCTCAAAACAGGCAAGATGTTTTTTTGGCGAAACAATAACTTGAAAAGCAGTTTTTGAAGCAAAAGGGCAAATTACTAAAAAATCTTTATTTTCAAAAACAATTCTTTTCTTGGATTTTCTCTCCCATTCATTCATCTGGCAGTAAATGCATTTCTTATTCCTCTTATAATATTTTTGAGCACGCAAAAGTGCCTGTTGAAGGTCAATATCAATAAGAGGAGTGGTGATGATTTGAGAGTGAGGATGAACAATTGAGGCTCCAGCTTCTTTGCCGTGATTATGAAAAATAGAAATGTGATTAACAAACTTTTTAGGCATTAAATTTAAATATCTTTCCTGATAAACATCAAACACCTCTTTAACCTGTTTTACTGAAAATTGAGCCATTTGCTTTCTGTGGTCGCAAGTAATTACTATTTCGTGAAAACCAACAGCGTTCATTTTTTTGTATAACTTGCCCTCTATCCGCTCATTTAATTTAGGATGAGGAAGAAAAGCTGGAAATTTATTAGGAACAACAAGAGTTGTCCAGCCCTTAGGCATTTCTCCTGTTTTAAAAAGAACTTTTTTACCATGAGAAAAAACAAGACTTGGTCTTTCTTTACCGTTAATCTTGCAAAAAGGACAAGTTTTTTTAGAAACTTTTTCAGAAGTTCTTTTTTCTTTCTTAAAAGTTTCCGGTCTTCTTGCTCTGCCAGTAGCAATAACAACCCAATCTTCACTAACTAAATCCATCCTCAGTTCTGAAGGAAATTTTAGTTTTTGCTTTTTAGTCTTTTTAACCATTGTTTTATTCTACCACAAAATTTCCAAAAATAAAAAAGTCCATTCAACGAATGGACTTTAGCGCAAGTTTATAACTCGAGCTTTTAATGAGCGTTTTGCTTAGATTGAACAACCTTTTTGCCAAACAAAACAAATATCCATGCTTTGATACGAATTCTGATAGACGGAGGGGAAGTATTGAGCGCTTCGTCACGTGATCGTCCGCATCTTGTGCAAAAATTTTCATGCGGCCAAAGAGTTTTCCAGCACCATTTACAACGAGGATATAACGCTGGCACTCTTTTTTTTCCACATTTTGAACAAAATCTTTGTATTATAATCTCTGTTTTACATTCTGGACATATATACAGCATCTTTTTTTCCTTTCTTTATAAACTTTCCGTATTTACTTTTTCAAGAACGATATTTATATGATAACAAATTATCTTAAACCTGTCAATACATCGCAGCCGGTTTGGGTTACAGCAAGGGTGTGTTCAAAATGAGCGCAAAGAGAGTTGTCGCGGGTTTGGAAGCCATAGCCGTCTTTGGCTTTTTTCAAATGCCAATCTTTTATTGCCACCATCGGCTCAATGCAAAAACACATTCCTTGCTTTATTTCAGGACCTGCTCTTCTTTTACCATAATTTTGCACCTGTGGCTCTTCATGAAGTTCTTTTCCAATTCCATGACCGCAAAGATCTCTAACTACATTAAATCCCTGGTCTTCAACATATCTCTGAATCGTGTTGCCTACATCGCCAAATGTTTTGCCTGGCCTAACCTTTTTTATTCCTCTTTTTAATGCCTTTTTGGTTACTCTAATTATTCTTAATGCGTCTGGACAAGCTTTTCCAACTGGAACTGTAATTGCCATATCAGTATGGAATCCTTTAAAAAAAATACCCAAATCAAGAGAAATTATATCCCCTTGCTGTAATTTTCTGTTAGAAGGGATGCAATGGACAAGCTCTTCATTTATTGAAGTACAAAGAGCATCTGGAAAACCCTGATGGTTTTTAAAAGACGGCTTTGCTCCATATTTTAAAACAAGGTCGGTTGCGACCTTGTCTAAATACTTGGTGGTAATACCTGGCTCAACCCTCTTTTCCAGTTCTGCCATAATCTCTGCCAAAATCTTCCCACCCTGTCTCATTATCTTAATCTCTTTTTCTGTTTTTATTGAAATCATCTAATTGCTTTTAGAATGTCTTTGTGAACATCAGATACTGATTGTTCGCCATTGATTTTGTTTACTTTTATGCCTTGTTTTCCAAAAAGTTCAATCAAAGGAAAGGTTCTTTCCCTATATTGTTTGAGCCGAACTTTAATAGTTTCTGGATCGTCTAATCCTTTTCTTCTGATTAATTTAGAACCATCTAAAGAACATATTTTTAGATTCTCTGTTTCTTTGTTATACAAAACTGGATGACGCATCAACTCGCAAATCCTTCTATGAGTATTTCTAAAAATGGTTTCTTCAGCGCTAATATCAATCAAAAACACTTTAATATTTTCTGGCCCATAAAGCTCTTTTAACAAAGGAGTTACCCTTTCTCCTTCATATAGGGTTCTTGGAGATCCAGCCAAAACTAAGCTTTCTCCCTCCCCTGCCAATTTTTTTACTCTTTCCATTACTAAATAACTAACAAAAGGAGGACTGCAAAGAATGCCATCTTCCCATAATTTCTTTTCTTTCAAAACATCATATTTCTTTCCTTCAATCTCAATAGAATTCTTATCTGGTTCTTTAAATTTCTGCTCTAATATCTTGCTTGTCTCAAAGTAATATAAGCTGAGCTTATCAGCTAAAAGCTCGGCTTGAGTGCCTTTTCCTGCTCCAGGCGGTCCAAGAATAATGATAACTTGTTTTTTCATAATTTTAAAATGTATCGTATTCGCGCATTTGAAGCTGAGAATTAATCTGCTTCATTGTTTCCAAAACAACTGATACTACAATTAACAAAGCTGTTCCTCCAATAAAGAACTGAAAAACATTTTCTACTCTGGTAATTCCTCCAACAATAGACGGCATTACAGCAATTGTAGCAAGAAATAAAGCTCCAATCAGTAAAACCCGATTTAAAATATATTTGATAAATTTAGCAGTTGACTCTCCTGGTCTTATGCCTGGCACAAATCCACCCATTTTCTGAAGATTCGCGGAAATTGCTTTCGGGTCAAAAGTAACAGCAGTATAAAAATAAGTGAAAAGCACAACCAAGAGAAAGTATAGGCTTCCACGAACCCAGGGATTTCCCAGAAAAACAGCTACGTTAGCAGCAACATTACCTACCATCCCTGCTGTCCCTCCTAAGAAATTAGCAATCATTTCAGGAAAAAGCAAAATTGACATAGCAAAGATTATAGGGATTACTCCAGCTGGATTAAGGTTCATAGGCAGATAAGTAGAAACTCCCCCATACATTTTAGTTCCTCTAACTCTTTTAGCATAAGAAACTGGTATATTGCGCCTGGCTTCAGTAATTAAAACAACTCCAGTAACAATAAGTAAGGCCATTGCAAAAAATAGTAAATAATTAGGGATTTTAGCCGGATCAAGAGAAATATCCTGATATGCCTGGAAAATACTCATTGGGAAACTGGCAATAATCCCAGCGAAAATTAAAAGGGAAACTCCATTGCCAATCCCTTTTTCTGTGATTAACTCCCCTAACCACATTAAGAATACAGTTCCTGCAGTAATAATTAAAAGAGCAGTTAAGGTGCCAGATAAGCCAAGCGGAGGAGAAATCACTGGATCTGGCGGCCGCTGCAGCCAAGACAGCATTGCATATCCCTGAAGAAAAGCTAAAGGAATGGTTAGCAATCTTCCGTATTGATTAAATTTTCTACGACCAGCCTCTCCTTCCTCTTTATACATTTTCTCTAACTGAGGAAAAATCATTGTTAAAAGCTGTAAGATAATAACTGAAGTAATATATGGACCTATGCCAAGCATAATAATAGAAAATCTGCTCAGAGCTCCACCCGTAAGAATACTTACAAATCCCATCATCTTAAATCTGGCAAAGAATTTCTCTAAGTTTTCAGCATTAACTCCTGGCATTGGAATACTTGCCATTAATCTAAAAATAGCAAAAATCACTAAAACAAACAAAATCTTCTTGCGTAAATCTTTTATTTTAAATACTTGAAGTAATTTATTCAGCATAATTATTTATTTTTTCTTTTGCGCTTTTTGACATTTCGCAATTCTTAATAGTCAGCTTCTTTGTCAATTCTCCTCTGCCCAAAATCTTTACTTTAGGTATCTTTCCTTTTATTCTACGGATTAATCTCTTTTCAATCAAGACCCTTGGATTCACAACCTCTGATTCTTTAAATTTCTTGTCTAAATCTCCAATATTAACATTTGCAAGATTCTTATCTCGTTTTTTAGATTTATAACCTCTTAATTTTGGGTATTTCTTTATCAATTCTCTGATAACTGGAGCAAACTTCCTGCCAGCTCTGGATTTCTGTCCCTTAATTCCTTTGCCAGAATAAGTGCCTCTTTTTCCACCGCGTCCTATTCGTTTCTTCTTCTTTAATTTATGTTTTGGTTTTAGTTGATGTATCTGCATGTTTTAATTCTTTTAACGCTTTAATTGTAGCTTTAGCATTATTAATTTTGTTTCCTGTTCTACCAATAATTTTTGAAGAAATGTTCTTTATCCCAGCCAAAGTGCAGATAATCCGGATGGTTCCTCCTGCTACCAATCCTCTCCCTTTCCTTTGAGGTTTTAACATAACTCTGGCTGCTCCAAATTTTGCTTCTACTGGATGGGGAATTGTCTCATTCACAATTAGGACCTTAATCAAGTTTTTCTTAGCCTTTCTGGTTGCTTTTTCTACTGCTTGAGCAACATCTTTTCCTTTAGCTATTCCAAAACCAACTCTTGCTTTCTTGTCTCCAATCACCATTGCTGCCCGAAAGCGAAGACGTCGACCACCAGCTGTTACCCGGGTGACACGCGCCAAATCCAAGAGTTTTGAGTCAAACTCTTCTTTTTTCTTTTCAAATGTTCTTCTTCTAAATTGTCTTTTTTGAATAAACATATTAAAAAATTAAAACTTCAATCCAGCCTCCCTGGCCCCATCTGCTAAGGCCTTAACCTTGCCATGATATTTATATCCTCCTCTGTCAAACACAACTCTATTTATTTTCTTCTCAATTGCTTTCTTAGCAATTAATTTGCCTACTTCATTAGCAGCAGTAAGTTTCCCATTAGCAGCGAATAAAGTTTTTCCTTTTTCATCATCAATCAATTGCGCATAAATATGTTTAGAAGATCTAAAAACGCAAAGACGTGGAACTTTAGCTGTACCTTTTATCTTTGCTCTCACCCTCCTATGCCGCCTTTTTCTTTTTTCCTGTTTCTCTAACATAAAAATTAAAACCGCCGTCCCGGCGAACCGAGAGAGCGGTGGGATTAACTATATTTATTTTAGCAAACCAAAAACCTTTGTCAAGCCCTTTTTGACAATTTACTCTATTTTTACTAAAATTTTGTTTTAAACCCTTGACAACCATAATTTAATTTGTTATACTGATATTAGTATCGAAAAATGAAAAATTGTTCTTTTGAAAGGAGGTATTAAAAATGTGTAAGTTTAAGTTTTGGTTTGGGATCGGATTAATGATTTGGGGGTCAATGGGAGGATTATTCCTTTGCCCTGTACTACCGCGAGAACCGAAAAGTCTATTTATTGCAATAGCGGTAGTAATTTTTGTAGGGATACCTCTATTCATTTTAGGTGGTAAACTGGCCCTAAAGAATGATTCCTACTCCAATAGTGTAGCTTAATGCTACTTTCAGCTCTTTAAGGCACCGAACATCAATCTGGTTTGGTGCCTTTTTATTTCGCTGCTGCTCCTGCTGCGCCCTCAGTGGTTGCTACTTTCTTGCCCGGTTTTCTCCGAACCTCCTCACCCAAATATCTTATCCCCTTACCCTTGTAAGGTTCAGGTTTTCTGACTTTTCTGATTTTAGCAGCAGTTTGACCAACAAGTTCTTTATTAATCCCAGAAACAGTAATAATGTTTTTCTCTACTGAAAACTCTATGCCTTCTGGTTTCTTTATGTTCGTTGGATGGGAAAAGCCTACCTGTAAAACCAAATCCTCTCCTTCTAAATTAGCTTTATAACCAACACCTTGGATTTCTAATTTCTTTTCATAACCTTTAGTAACTCCTTCTATCATGTTTGAGATAAGGGTTCTGCTCAAACCCCAAAATGCCTTTGTTCTCTTGGTTTCTTTCTCAGGACTAACAAGAATCTCATTATCTTTTATTTCAACTTTAATCTCGGGACGAATCTCTTTTTGAAGTTCTCCCTTCGGACCTTTAACAGTCACCATATTATCTTCTATCTTGACTTCAACGCCTTCTGGCATTTCAATTGGTTTTTTACCTATTCTTGACATATTTTTACCATATTTCGCATATAATTTCTCCGCCTAGTTTCTTCTTCTTTGCCTCTTTATTCGTCATTAATCCCTTTGGCGTAGAGATTATGCTTATGCCATAACCTCCTCGAGTTTGTTTAATCTCTTTGCTACTAGTATAAATTCTTTGGCCTAGTTTTGAAATTCTTCTTAAACCAGAAATCGCAGCAGGATATTTCAAAGTAATCTCAAGGGCTTTTCTTGACTTCCTTCCTTTTTTCTCTACTTTGTCAACAAATCCCTGTTTTTCTAGAATCTTAGCAATCTCATATTTTAAATTAGAAAAAGGAATATCCACTATTTCTTTAGAAACAGCCTGAGCATTTCTTATTCTATTTAACATATCTGCTATTGGATCAGTCATAAAATTACCAGCTACTTTTTTTAACGCCGGGTATTTCTCCCTTATTCGCTAATTCCCTAAAACATATACGACACAGTCCAAATTTTCTCATATACGCTCTTCTTCGTCCACATCTAAAACAGCGGCGAACAGTTCTTGTGCTAAACTTGGGTTTTCTCTTTGATTTTGCGATTTGTGATTTCTTAGCCATGTTTTATTGGAAATCCTAGTAATCTTAACAATTCTATATTTTGTTCACGGTTCTTTGCTGTAGTAACCACGGTAATCTCAAAGCCAAAAATATTCTTAGCTTTTTCTGAAGAAACTTCAGGAAAGACAATATGTTCTTTAACAGCAATTGTAAGGTTCCCTTGTTTATCAAAAGATTTCAAGTCAATGCCTCGAAAATCCCGAAAACGAGGAATAGCAATATGGATTACTCTCTCTAAAAAATCATACATTTTTCTGCCTCGTAAAGTAATCTTAGCCCCGATTGACATTCCCTGTCTTGTCTTAAATCCAGAAATTGACTTTTTTGCCTTGGTTAAGACAGGTTTTTGAGCGCAAATTAAACTTAAATCATCTAAGACAAGCTTGTAAATCTTTTTCTGCTCTTCTGAGGTCTTGCCAACAATCATTCTGCCAAATCCAGTATTTATTACAACCTTTTGAATCTTAGGAACAGCCATTCTGTTTTTATAGCCAAACTTCTCCATCATAGCAGGTATTACTTCTTTTATATATTTTTCTTTTAATTTAATAATCATATTTCCTGTTTGCATGTTTTGCAAATGCGGTATTTCTTCTTCCCCTCTATTTTATATCCTACCTTTACTGCTTTTCCGCATTTAGGGCAAATAAGTTTGACATCTGAAACATCAAGAGGACCAGGCGTTTCTACAATCTGACCCTTCTCACCAGACTTTTTTGGCTTCATATGTTTTTTTCTTAAATTAATACCCTCAACAACAACCTTGCCTTGTTTTGGAAAAGCTTCTATAACCTTGCCTTTTCGTCCTCTGTCTTTCCCAGAAATTATTAATAGTGTATCACCTTTTTTAATTCTCATACAATGTCTGTGGCTAAATTGATTATTTTATCAAATCCTTTTTCTCTTAATTCTCTGGCTACTGGACCAGAGATTCTTCCTCCTTTTGGGTTCTTTCCTGCTTCTAAAATTACTGCTGCATTATCATCAAATCTAATATACGAACCATCAGCTCGCCTAAGAGCTTTCTTCTGTCTGATAATTACTGCTTTTACTACATCGTGTTTCTTTACTGGTCTTCTTGGCTCAGCAACCTTGACTGCTCCTACAATAATATCACCGATCTGAGCATATCTTCTACGCGTACCACCTAAAACACGGATGCATTGGATTACCTTTGCTCCACTATTATCTGCAACTTTTAACATTGATTGCGGCTGTATCATGATACTACTCTCCACTTCTTATCTTTACTTATTGGAGCACACTCTTCAATAGTAACTTTATCTCCTATTTTATACTCTCCTTTATCATAATGCACTTTATACTTCTTATGAACCTTATACCTTCTTTTATACTTAGGATGTTCTTTTACTCTTTCTACTTTAACAACCACTGTCTTCTGCATTTTATTTGATACAATTGTGCCTTTTAATCTTTTTTTTGGCATAATGTTGTAAGGATACGTGCAATATCCTTTTTAATTTGTCTAATTTCTCTTACATTTTTTACCTTTCCAGATGCCAAATCAAAACGAAGCTGTCGTAGTTTATCTTGATTATTCTGTAAAAGTTTTTGCAATTCTTTCTTTGGTTTTTGTTTTAATTCTTTTACTCTCATCTTTTTATGAATTTTGTCTTAATTGGCAGCTTATCGCTGGCTTTTCTAAATGCCTCTCTGGCTTTTTCTTCAGGAATTCCCTCAAGTTCAAAGATAATCCTGCCAGGTCTTATTGGAAAAACATAATGGTCAACCGAGCCCTTTCCACCACCCATTGGCACCTCAGTTCCCTTCTTGGTCACTGGCTTATCTGGGAAAATCCTAATCCAAAGCTTTCCTCCTTTTTTAAGATATCTAATAATAGCTCTTCTACTAGCTTCAATCTGACGAGCAGTTATCCATTTTGTTCCCATTGATTTCAATCCATAACTACCAAAAGCCAGCTCAGTTGATCTGGATTCAATACCTTTAGACCTTCCCTTTCTCCATTTTCTATGTTTAACCTTTTTCGGCATTAATATAGCCATATTAGAACTTCTCTCCTTTATATATCCAGACCTTTACTCCTATTACGCCGTAACTGCAATGGGCTTCTGCTTTAGCATAATCAATATCAGCCCTAATGGTCTGACGAGGAAGTTTTCCTGCTCCCAGCCATTCTCTTCTGGCAATTTCTGCTCCATTGAGCCGGCCTGATACTTGTATTCTTGCTCCCTGAATTTCTTTATGACTAGTAATCTTACTTAATGCTCTTTTCAAAACTCTTCTATATGCAACCCTTTTCTCAATTTGCTGGGCAACCCATTGAGCGCTCAAGCTGGCAGATGTCCAAGGGTCTCTAATTTCTCTAATCTCAATCCTTAATTCCTTTTTCTCCTTTGCTTTTTTCTCTAAAACTTTCTGCTGCAGTTCTTTTCTCAACTGCTCAACCCCTTCTCCTCCTCTACCAATAATAAGGCCTGGCCTAGCGCTGGAAATAATGACATTTAATTTGTTAGGAAATCTTTCAATCTCAATTTTCTCTATACCAATCCTGCCTAATTTCTTCTTTAAAAATTCCCTAATCTTAAAATCTTCCTGCAAAAGTTCTGCAGGTTTTTTGTAAAATCCTCGTGAATCCCAATCACCTATTTCTTTTATCCTGTATGCTTTTGGATGAACTCTATGTCCCATATTTTTAGACTAAAATGCCTTTCGTCTAAATATTCTTTTTATTCCTCTCCTGGTTTTTGGTTTTGGAGCTTCCATTTCAGCTTCAGGTTTAAATTTAGGCCTCTCTATTTCTTTCTTTGGCTCTTCTTTTTTAATCTGCTTAACTTTCTTAACTTTCTTACCAGGAGTAATTTCATCTAAGACCAAAGTAATATGCGAAGTTTTTTTCTGAATTGGAGAAGCCATGCCCCTTGATCTTGCTCTCCATCTTTTGTATTTTGGCCCTTCATCAACAGTAATCTTTGAGATGTATAAATTACTTGTGTCTAATTGAAAATTATTACGAGCATCAGCAATAGCTGTCTTTAAAAGCTTGGTTAATGCTTTTGCCCCTTTCTTAGTAGTAAAATCTAAAATTGTCTGAGCTTGCTCAATCTTCTTTTTCCTAATCAAATCAGCTACTAATCTAACTTTCCTTGGCGCTATTCTTAAGTATTTTAATTTAGCTGTAACAGGCATATTATTCTTTTACTTTCTCTGCTTCTTTTTCTCTTGTCTTTGCCTCCTGCTCCCTCTGCATCCTACCTCCATGCCTTATAAACTTTGTGGTTGGGGCAAATTCTCCTAATTTATGGCCAACCATATCTTCAGTTACTTGAACTGGAATGTGTTCTTTGCCATTATGGACTCCAAATGTAAAGCCAACCATTTCAGGAGTAATGGTGCAAGCTCTTGACCAGGTTTTAATTATTGCCTTATCGCCTGGTTTCATCTTCTTCACTTTCTTTAATAACTTCTCATCTATATATGGACCTTTTTTTAAACTTCGCGACATATTACTTCCTTTTTTTACGTCTTTTAATAATATATTTATCTGTGTATTTTTTCTTTCTTGTCTTTTTCCCCAAGGCTGGCTTTCCCCAGGGTGTTTTTGGATGCTTCAACCCAATTGGAGACCTTCCTTCTCCGCCGCCATGAGGATGATCAACCGGATTCATAGCCGTCCCACGGACGGTTGGTCTTTTCCTTTTTAAACGGCTTATTCCTGCTTTGCCTAAAACTGTATATCTCTTTTCTGAATGAGAAACTGTCCCAACTGTGGCATAGCATTCTTGAAATACTCTTCTAACTTCTCCAGAAGGCATTTCTAAATTAGTATATTTCCCCTCATGAGCTAAAACTTTAGCACCAGTGCCTGCTGACCTAACTATCTTTCCTCCCCTGCCAGGAACAAGCTCAACATTATATACCATAGTTCCTACAGGAATGTTTTTAATCTTCATTCTATTTCCAGTTTTAATTCCAGCTTTGTCTGCGCAAATTATCTCATCTCCCTGTTTTATCCCGCTGGGAGCTATTCTATAACGTCTCTCTTTACCATTATACTCTAAAAGAACCAGAAAAGCAGTGCGATAAGGATCATATTCTAAAGCAATAACTTTGGCAGGAATATCAATTTTCTCTTGTGCAAAATCAACAAGGCGATATCTCCTTTTCACCCCACCTCCCCTATGACGAACAGTTATCCTGCCCGATCTTCCTCTTCCTGCTTTTTCTTTCAAAGTCAAAAGCAACCTTTTCTCTGGTTTCTTCTTGCTTAATATTTTTTTAGAAGATAATTTCTTTTTCTTCATAAATTTTATCTCGGCATTATTTCTATTTTTTGTCCTTGTTTAATCTTTACAATTGCCTTTTTATATCCTTTTCTCCAGCCCTTCTGCCTTCCTAATTTCCTTTGCCTTTTAGGAATATTAATAATTTTAACGTTAACTACATCTACTCCATATAAATCTTCAATTGCTTTTTTCACTTCAATCTTATTAGCTCCTGCTGAAACCTTAAAGATATATTTATTTTCTCCTTCAAGCCCAGTTGCTTTTTCTGTAACATGAGCAGAAGATAAAACCCGATAAGCTATTCCTGAAACTTTTCTCTTTACTTTCTTAACTTCTGGCTTAACTTCCTTGCCCGCCATAGCTTTAGCAGGGGCGGGTTTCTTCTCAACTTTTTTCTTCTTTTTGAATATATCAAATAAACCCATATTACTTTAAGAATGTATCTTTTATTATTCTTATTGCCTCTTTGGGCACTACCAAATATTTATATGAAAGCAAATCCAAGACATTTAAATCTTTTGCCTGGATTGTATCTGCCTTGGGAATATTCTTAACAGACAAAATTATACTCTTATCCATTTTAGGCAAAACAATTAAGCCAGAACCTTTTTTCAAAAACAATTTATTTAAAAGTTCTGCCATTGCTTTTGTCTTTGGCTTTTCAATTTCTAATTTATCCAACACCAAAAGTAGATTCTCTTTTGCTTTAGCAGATAATACCATAAGCAGGGCCTTTCTCCTCATTTTTTTAGGAATTCTTTTCTTAAAAACCTTTTCAGTTGTGGGACCAAAGGTTACTCCTCCGCCTCTCCATATTGGTGAACGAATTGAACCTGCTCTTGCTCTTCCTGTGCCTTTCTGCCTCCAGGGTTTTCTACCGCCTCCACGCACTTCTCCACGAGCTTTTACCTTGGCTGACCCTTGCCTCTGATTTGCTTGCTGCGCCAAAACCACCTGATGAACTAAATCAGTATTAAGTTTAATCTCAAAAATCTCTTTCGGTAACTCTACTTCTCCAATCTCTTCCCCTTTTTGATTGTATGTCTTGGCTTTCATATTTATCTTCTTATTTCTAATAATGTTCCTCGTTTTCCTGGGATTGCTCCTTTTACTGCTATTATATTATTTTCAACGTCAATTTTTGCGATTTTTAAGTTTTTAACTGTTACTCTCTCTGCGCCCATTCTGCCTGGCATTTTTTTGCCCTTGATAACTCTTTGAGGGAAAGATGAGCCAGTTGAACCCAGTGTTCTTTCTTCATGCTTTGTCCCGTGACTGGCTGGCCTGCCGTGAAATCCCCATCTTTTAACTGCGCCAGCAAATCCCTTGCCTTTGGAGATCCCTGAAATTTTCACTTTATCACC
>JAUWWC010000016.1 GCA_030617105.1 Candidatus Nealsoniibacteriota bacterium | reverse complement strand
CAAGCTATATTACGCCAGTCCCTGGCGGCGTTGGTCCCATGACCGTCGCCTGTCTGCTTAAGAATTTAATTTAATGGATGCATCTCTCTTTAATTTAATAAATCAATTTGCTTTAACGTGGTTTTGGCTGGATGTTTTAGCCATATTTTTGGCTGAATATTTTGGATATGTTTTGCTTTTTTCTTTATTACTTTTTCTGGCAATTAGATTTAGGAAATATTTTAAGATGATTATTGAGGCAATTATTTCTGCTATTTTAGCAAGATTTGTTATTGTTGAATTGATTCGCTGGATTTGGCAAAGGCCGAGGCCGTTTGTAGAAAATAATGTTAATTTGCTTTTGACTCACAATGCTTCTGCTTTTCCTTCCGGTCATGCAGCATTATTTTTCGCTGTTTCTACAATTGTTTATCTTTACAATAAAAAAGCTGGTATTTTCTTCTTTATAGCCAGCTTTTTAATCTGTTTAGCCAGGGTTTTTACAGGCATCCATTGGCCTGCAGATATCATAGCCGGAATTGTAGTAGGAGTTTTCTCTGGTTATTTAATACATAAAATCTCTAAAAAGTTTTAAGTTTGCCCGAGGCCCGTCCTCGGGCAAATTAAACAATAAAAAAATGCCTCAAGTGAATGAGGCATTTTAGATTTTTTAATTGAAAAATCTTTATATTTTCTTTGTCATTGGAACTAAAGAATATTAACTTTGTGCATAAGGCTTGCATACTCTTCTTTTCGTTGCTCTGAACAGCAGACTCAGGGTTATGCGATGCCATGGAAGTGCTTTGATGCTTGCACGCAGGGAAGTGCCAGGGCATGCAACACTGGCATACATTTTTCTCCAGTGAGATTCGAACACCCTCTTCTCCCAACGGGTTTCTAAATTCCCAAACAGAGGCCCAAACAGAGTGACTAACAGGAAGGACAAAGCGCACAAGAGGACCGAAATCACAGCAATTGCTGGAATTATGGTCCGCCATATGTTAAGGTCTCTTGATTCTGGCAGAAATATGTTTAATGAATACAAGACAAGTCCGAACGCAAGAATAAAGATTGGGGAAAGGGACCATTTCCATCCACTGAAGACTGACCCTTTCGTGTCCAAAGTCACATGTAATGTCTTGTATTTAAAAACCCTTACTATGGGCCTGAAATTGATTCCGCGGAAACCACAAAGAAGCATGAACAGGGCAACTATACTTCGGATGAGGAACATCGCCGGGATATAGATTAGCGCGGCAAAGGGTTTCAAGCTAAAGGCTATGCCTAACCTTTTACGGAAGTCGCATTGATCCACAGGAGGGTATTTGTGCCAAAGGTTCCCCCACCACTTGAGCCAGAGCCGGGGTTCGGGAGCAAAGAACTCCTTAGATACATCAATACTTAGGCTGGCCCTTCCCTTGCTATGCACATTATAGAATGAACTGCATAGATCTTTTTCTTTTACCAGTAGTCCGCTACTCTCTGTTACAAATCTTCGATAAACACCACGGGATTCTTGGGAAAGGAAATAGTCCTTCATGTGATTAAGAAAAATCTTTTCATTGACCCAGACCACGGCGGCGTTTATGGTGTGTATGCCAGGCCTTTCAAACTGAATGTATGCCATTAGCTTATCAATCGGTACAAGCTTCCTGATTTCTTTTTTTGAAGACCTGGATGTCACAACGATTAGCAAATAGATATTCTTGGCTTCTGCTTGTTTTAGTTCATCGAGTGCCTCCTTGCACACGCACCAACGGAGGGGGATGACAGAATCCGCAGCATCAAGCTGCTCAGTGAACAAGTGTATCACTTCTCCCTCTACATGTTCTAATTTTTCTACCTCTTTAGTTTTCACGATTTTCTCCTTTCATTCAATATTAACTTGGTAATGTTCAATTTATCACGATACTCAAGTGATATCATATATTGATATGTCTGTCAAGTGCCTGGGGTGGGACTCAGGCAAATTAAACAATAAAAAAATGCCTCAAATGAATGAGGCATTTTGACTTTGGAACCAAATGAAATATGGGTCAAACGTTAAAACACTGAATGTTTGAGTAAATAAACGACGCCCATTATCGTTGGAGCTAAAGAACCAGGAATACCAGTCATTAATAGAAAATTCCGCATTGCCTTCGTATTGTTCGGTACAGGCGTTACGAATCCTGGCCATTTGAAATGCAATCCGATTGCCATCACTATCCACATTAAAGACGCGATTCCAGTTATCAAACATGTTCCCTTTATTGCCTCAATGCCTTCGGAGTTAAGATTGAATAAAGCATAGAACATTAGGCACATTCCAAGCATCATCGTTATTGCCATGCCCGATCCTTCTTCCTTTTTTACGGCGCCAAATATAGATATGCCTAACAATATCAGAAGCGGTGTTAAAAGAAGAAACAAGTTTCCATTTCCATACAACGCCATTATTTTCGTTTCCATAATTCTTTCCTTTCATTCAATATTAAATTTACAATGTTCTATTTACGCTATTTTATAGCAACGAGCTATAATGTCTGAATGTAGCATTTCTATTCATCCTTGTCAAGTGCCTGGGGTGGGACTCGAACCCACATGAGATTGCTCTCATACGGTTTTGAACCGTACGCGTAAACCAATTCCGCCACCCAGGCGTATAAATTATTCTACCATATTTTTCCTGAATTGGCAATCTTTGTTAGAGCATTTTATTTGCTTCTTTTTTGTTTCAATTAATAATGCATCGCATTCTGGGCATTTTTCATTTATTGGCTTGTCCCACAGAGCAAAGTCGCATTCTGGGAATTGATCGCAGCCATAGAATATCTTTTTTGTTCTAGTTCTTTTTTCAGTAATCTCTCCCTTGTTGCATTTGGGGCATTTTATTCCCAAGGTTTTCTTTTCTAAAGATTCAGTATATTTACATTTTGGAAAAGCAGAACAAGCATAAAACTTTCCAAATCTTCCCAACCGAATTATAAGAGAGGCGCCGCATTTTGGGCATTTCTTTTCAGTGGGTTTTTCAGTAATGTCTTTTTTATCAACTTCTTCATATTTTTCCTGAAGATTTTTCTCAAAGGGTTTATAAAAATCTTTACAGATATTAACCCATTTTTCTTTTCCCTGGGCAATTTCATCTAAATCCTCTTCCATTTCAGCTGTAAATTCAATATCAACAATCTTAGGGAAGTGTTCTACTAAAAGGTTATTAATCACTGTTCCAATTTCAGTTGGACAAAATTTCTTTTGCTCGTTTTTTTCAATATAGTTTCTTTGTTGAATTGTTGATAA
Organism: Candidatus Nealsoniibacteriota bacterium; assembly: GCA_030617105.1. GTDB lineage: Bacteria > Patescibacteriota > Minisyncoccia > Minisyncoccales > GWA2-38-27 > JAUWYA01. The sequence goes on along the minus strand of JAUWWC010000016.1, from coordinate 11,723 downwards.
AATTGGAGCATAGGTTGAAGGACGGCCAATTCCATTTTGTTCCATGGTTTTAATTAAGCTAGCTTCGCTGTATCTAGAAGGAGGTTGGGTAAAATGTTGAGAGGGAATGAGTTTTATAAGTTCTAAAACTTCATTTTCATTTATTTCTGGCAGTTCGTTTTCTTCAAATCTCATTGGGTAAACTTTTAGAAATCCATCAAATTTCAGAATCTGGCCAAAAGCCCTGAATATATGTTTCTTGGCTTTAATTTCTACACTAGTAGAGTCAAACAGGGCTTGTGCCATTTGACAGGCAATAAATCTTCTCCAGATAAGGTCATAAAGCTGTTGTTGGTTTTTATCCAACTTTATTTCTTCAGGAGTCCTATTAGGAAAAGTCGGTCTGATTGCTTCATGAGCTTCTTGAGCTTTGCCTTTTGATTTGTATTTTCTAAAAAATCCTGCCCAGTATTCTTTGCTATAGCTGGTTTCAATAAATTTCTTGGCTAAAGATAAAGACAGATTAGAAAGATTTACAGAGTCGGTCCTGTGATAAGTAATGTGTCCTTTTTCGTAGAGTTTCTGGGCAATACTCATTGTGAATTTTGCTGGGAACCTGAATCTTTTCCAGGACTCTTGCTGCAGGGTGCTTGTGGTAAATGGCGGCAAAGGATTCTTTTTCGTTTCTTTTTTATCAACTTTATCAACTTTGTATTCAGCCCCATCTAAATCTTTAGTAATTTCATCTGCTTCTTTTTTTGTTTTAATATCTTTTTTGACTAACAAAGCTTTAAATTCGTTTTCTTGTTTTTTGAATAATGCCTCAATTGTCCAGTATTCTTGAGGTTTGAAATCTTTAATTTCTTTTTCTCTTTTAACCACCAACATTACTATTACTGATTGGACTCTTCCAGCAGATAGTCCACGAGCTACTTTTTTCCACAAGAAAGGCGAAAGTTTGTAGCCAACGATTCTATCTAAGATTCTTCTGGCTTGTTGGGAGTCAACTAAGTTCATATCAATTTGCCTTGGATTTTTCAGAGCTTGCTCAATAGCTGATTTAGTAATTTCATGGAAAACAATTCTTTGCGGTTCTTTTAAATCAAGAACTTGGGAAAGATGCCAGGCAATGGCTTCTCCTTCTCTGTCTTCATCAGTAGCCAGGATAGTTGTTTTTGCTTTTTGAGCTTCGTTTTTCAGATTCCAGATGATTTTCTTTGATTTTAAAGGAATAACATATTTTGGTTTAAACTTGTTCTCAATATCTACCCCAAGTTCATCTTTTGGCAAATCTCGGATATGACCAAAGCAAGACCTAACTGTATAACCAGGTCCTAAGAATGTTTGAAGAGTTTTTGATTTTGTCGGGCTCTCAACTACAACTAACTTCATAAAAACTTGCAATATTATTATTTTTTAGTATTATACATAATTACAGCACATTAACAAATAGTAATAAAGGAGCAAGAAATGAATGATAAAATAGTAGATAAACAAGCCCAAAAAGAAAAGAGACTGGGAGCGAGAATAAAAAGGAGCGTTATAGTAGGTGTAAAGTTTTTAAAGAGGGAAAAAAGAATTATTGAAAAGGAGCAAATCAAATCTATTTTACCTCATCGGGGAACAAAGCTTTTTTTAGACCGAGTTATAATAACTCGCAAGAAAATTATTGGTGAATTTTCAGTGACAGTAGAAGCTTGCGAGGGGCATGAGATTGGAGGCCAATCTTTGTTTAGAGGAGTTGATTATACAGAAATGACAGCTCAACTTTTAGGAGTTTGGCTGGCTCAACAAGCAGGTCAATATTCTGATTTTGATGGAAAATTGGCTGCTCTAAGAAAAGCCAGCTTTAAATCTATTAGCCTTTGTATTCCCGGTGATCTTTTAAGAATAGAGATTCCTGTGATAGAAGGTAACAAAGAAGAGGAAGAAGAGGGCAGTCCTAGAATTGAGACTGTTGGAACTAACGACAGGCCAGAACGCTTAAGGCAACAGGTAATTGGGCTGAATGCTCAGGCTTGGGTAGATGACAAAAAGAAAGCAGTAATTTATTTTGTTGAGTTAAGCGTCTTTGACGCCTCAAAGCTTAGCTGAATAATGCTAAGCTTTTTTTTAATTTCTGTTGTAATTTCTTGAATAACTTGTTTTATTATTTTTTCTTCTTGTTTGTCAAATTTTTGAAGAACATATTTCTCTACATTTTTTGGTTTGCCTGTTTTGAGTTGGATTCCAATTCTAAATCTTGTAAAATTTTTAGTTCCAATTTCTTTAATTATTGATTCCACGCCCTTGTGTCCAGCTGCACCTCTGTTTTTGGAAATTCTAATTTTTCCCAAAGGTAAGTCAATATCATCGTGAACAACAATTAATTCGCCAATGAATTTTTTCACCGCCTTGCCGGACTGGTTCATAAATGTTTGGGGTTTGACTAGAGTTACTCCCTTGTTTTTTGAAATAAGGGATTTGGATTTTTTAGACAATCTAAATTCAGGAAAGTTATTTTCCCTGGCAAATTCATCAACAACTTGAAACCCAACATTATGCCTTGTATTTTTATACTTCTCTCCGGGATTGCCTAATCCTACAATAATAATCATATTTATTTATTTTATCATTTTTAATTCACTTGACAAAGCTTTTTAACGGCATTATACTTAGAAAAATAGTTCTTTATTGTTCTTTATAACGTAAACCGCTTCGGATAAGGAAGATGAAAAGACCACAAAATCCATTATTTGTTGTTGTCCCCTGAGCAATCAAGAAAGGAGGTGATGAGCCGGGAAAGAAATCAAAGCACCTATGGTAGTGTTGTGATGGTAGTATTGTGAGTTTTTGACAATTTTGTTATGTTAAGAAAGGTTGAATCATGTTGAAGAAATGTTTATTTCACAATTCAGCAAACAAGAAGAAAGTGGATAACAGTGACAGCCACGAAAGTACGCTAAGAAAAAAAGCGGATCAGCGTAGCGTGATCATCGCCTGACGAGCCCAGTTACAGGCCGATTGATTACTAAAGCCGAGACAAAGAATACGTCTCGGCTTTTTTACTTGACAAAGATTGTTAATTTTGGTAGAAGGGAAGATATCGTTCTTTAACAATATTATTAACAATCAGAAAAAGAAAGGAGACCTGAAATGGCATGGATATCAAAAAAGAAAAGAATTGCTAAACTTGAGGAAAAAGTTGGTAAGTTAGGTCGGGAAAAGTTTCCTGAAGAGTTGCCCGAGAACATAAAGGAGCAAATAAGAGGAATTGTTCGGAGTGAAACAAAAAAGCTTTCTGATGGTTTAAATCAAACTCGAGAAGATTTGAATACAACTAATACTCAGCTGACTGAGTTGACCGGGAAAGTCAAAAAGTTTATTTCTTCAACCCGGGAGATTACCAAGACAGTTGCGCAAGGCGTTTGGAATAATCTAAAGGAGGCACTTGGCAAAGATTTTTTTGAAGAGAAACCAGAAGAGCCAAAACAACAAGAAACTGCCGAAGATGAGCAAGGTTAAGCTTAAGAAAGAATCTGTTGAGTAAACTTAAGGGGCTAAGATTTTAGCCCTTTTTTTGTTGCATAAATAAAAAATCTTTGTTATAATAAGAAAATCATGATGAGAAAGTTTTTCACTTTTGTTTGGGAAGTGGCAAAGATAATTATTATTGCTGCTGTAATAGTGATTCCAATTAGATATTTTTTATTCCAGCCGTTTTTTGTTAGGGGTCAGTCAATGGACCCTAATTTTGAAAATGGTGATTATTTGATTATTGATGAGATTACTTATCGTTTTAAAGCTCCTGAAAGAGGGGAAGTAATAGTTTTTAAATCACCGCAAAATCCTTCCCAACGTTTTATCAAAAGAATTATAGGCCTTCCTGGAGAGACAATAGAAATTAAAGACGGTGAAATAGTAATCTATAAAGACGGCCAATATAAGGTTTTAGACGAGTCAAACTATCTTCCTGATTTATTAACTGGCGGAGATATGCAGATTACTTTGGCTGAAGATGAGTATTTTGTTTTAGGCGATAACAGGTCTTTTTCTTTTGATTCCAGAAGATTCGGGGTTTTACCAGAAGAGAATATTATTGGTCGTGTGATTTTCAGGGCTTGGCCATTTGTTGATGCAGCCAAGTTTGAAGCGCCAATATATTAATTCTATGGCAAAAAAACCTAAGTTTCAGAGACCAAGAGGAATGCATGATGTTTTGCCAGAAGAGCAGAAATATTATCAAAGGATTTATGATATAGTTTCAAATATCGCTGATTTTTATGAATTTGGGAAAATTGACACTCCTATTGTTGAAGAAATAGGACTTTTTTCAAAAGGCATTGGATTAGCTACAGATATTGTAAAAAAGCAGATGTACAGTTTAAAAACTAGAGGAGCTGATTCTTTAGCTTTAAGACCTGAATGGACCGCACCTGTAGTTAGAGCATATATTGAGAATGGCATGCGAAATTTGCCTCAGCCATTAAAACTCTGGTATTTCGGGCCTTGTTATCGCTATGAAAGACCGCAATCGGATAGATATCGTCAGTTTTGGCAGTTTGGTTTTGAAGTTTTTGGCGAGCAAAACCCAGTAATAGATGCTCAGATTATTCAAATTTTCTATAATATTCTGCAAGAGCTTAAACTAAAGAATTTAATTGTTGAAGTAAATAGTATTGGAGACAGTAACTGCCGGCCTTATTACAAGAAGCTCTTGGCGAATTATTTCAGAAGCAGGGAAGTCTCTTTATGTGTTGATTGCAAGAGGCGATTAAGAGAAAATGTTTTAAGAGTCCTGGATTGCAAAGAAGAGAAATGCCAGCCAATCAAAGCTGAAGCCCCTCAGATACTTGACCATCTTTGCGATGAGTGCCACGAACACTTTAAAGAGGTCTTGGAATTTTTAGATGAAATTGAAATACCATACAATCTCAATCCTTATTTAGTTAGAGGCCTTGATTATTACACTAAGACAGTATTTGAGATTTTTGCTGCTGAAGGAAATAATGCTCTGGCAGGAGGAGGAAGATATGATAAGTTAGTTAAGGTTTTAGGAGGCAGAGAGACCCCTGCTTGCGGCGCGGCAGCAGGAATAGAGAGAATTATATCTTTGATGAAATCCCAGGAAGTAAAGTTTCCCAAAGAGCCAGAAACTCAGATATTCTTAGCCCAGCTTGGTAGTTTGGCAAAAAGAAAAAGCTTAAAACTTTTAGAGGATTTCAGAAAAGCAAAAATAAGGGTTGCTGAATCCTTTGGCAGGGATTCTTTGAAAGCTCAGCTGAACAGGGCTGATAAGATTAAAGCAAAATATACTTTAATTCTTGGTCAAAAAGAAGCTTTGGAGGGCATAATTATAATTAGAGATATGCAATCTGGCAAACAAGAGATAGTGGCTTTAGACAAAGTCATCCAGAAGATGAAGAAACGACTTAAAAAGTAATATGGATTGTATTTTTTGCAAGATTATAAATAAGGAAGAGCCATCTGATTTTATTTATGAAAACGATAATTTCATTGTTATTAAGGATATTAAGCCTAGCGCTCCTGTTCATCTTTTGATTATTCCAAAAAAACATATTGATTCAGTAAAGCATCTTGAGCCGGAAGATAAAGATTTAATGGGAGAAATGGTTTTGTGCGCTCAGAAAGTTGCCAAAGAAAAGAATTTAAAGGATTATAGGTTAAGAATTAATGTTGGCAGAGGAGCTGGCCAAATAATTGACCATCTCCACATGCATTTATTTAGTGGTTTTTAATTATGGCTTTAGAAATAAAAAAACAAGGCAAAGAAACATCGCAGAATTTAGTTAGACGTTTTTCAAAAAGAATGAAGCAAAGCGGTATTTTACTTCGGGCTAGAAAGAGTCGTTTTAAAGAAAGGGCAAAGAGTGCTCAGATGAAAAAACGTTCAGCTTTAAGGAGAGAACAGCTTAAAAAAGAATATGAAAAATTAGAAAAATTAGGAAAAACTAATGCTAAAAGATACAATCAAAAGCGATCTTAACGAGGCTTTAAAGAAAGGCGATGAGATAAAGCGTTCCACCTTGCGGATGCTGTCGGCTGCTATTTTGGGTAAAGAAAAAGAAAAGAAATACAAGATTTATAAAGAAGAGCTTGATGAAAAAGAAGAATTAACAGATGAAGAGATAATTGATGTTATTTCTTCTGAAGCTAAAAAGAGAAAAGAATCTATTACAGAATTTGAAAAAGGAGAAAGAAAAGATTTGGCTGACAAAGAAAAAGCAGAGCTTGAGATTTTGGAAAAGTATCTACCAGAGCAGGTTTCAGAGCAAGAAATTAAAAGATTAGCCAAAGAGACAGTTGAAGAACTTGGAGCAGGCGATATAAAAGATATGGGCAAGGTAATGGCAGAACTAATGCCAAAGCTTAAAGCAAGAGCAGATGGGGGATTAGTGAGCAAAGTTGTAAAAGAGCTATTAACTTCAAAAGAGACCTAACTATGGACAATATAGGTGAATTATTAAAGCAAACATTCCAGATTTATAAAAACAGATTCTGGGTTTTTCTTGGCATATCTGTTATTCCTTTTCTTGCTTCTTTAGTTTTTGCTCCCCTTTTTCTTCTCCCTTTGCTTTTTGGTTTACCAATTATTGCCTTTTGTAAATCCCTAGGCTTTGTCTTATTAATTCCTTTGATATTAGTAATAGTTGTTCTTGGAATTGTAATATTTGTTGTGAATCTTTGGGCAGGTGTTTCTTTGCTCTACGCTATTAAAGAAAGAGATCAAGAAATAGGAATCAGAGAGTCATTTGCTATGGGCTGGCCTAAAATACTTTCTTATTGGTGGATTTCTATCTTAAATGGACTTATTATAATGCTGGGCTTTCTTCTTCTTATTATTCCTGGGATTATTTTCTCTATCTGGTTTGGTTTCGCAATCTACGTTCTTATTTCAGAAGAAAAGAAAGGAATGAAAGCGCTTTTAAGAAGTAAGCAATTAGTAAAAGGATATTGGTGGAAAGTCTTTTGGAGATTTCTGGTGTTAGGTTTTATTGTTTTCTTGGTTGCTTTCATTACTGGATTTATTCCTTTTATTAGAAATATCATTTACATATTTATTACTCCATTCTCTATCACTTTCAGCTTTTTAATTTATGAGAATTTAAAACAATTAAAATGGTCGAGATTAACAACCTAACCACGGTTTCTGTTGATGAGAAATTTGTGAAAGGGGTTGCAAAAAAGGTTTTAAAATGTGAAAATCAAAAAGAGGTGGATTTATCTATTGTTTTTGTTGGAGAAGGCAGGATGAGGAAGTTGAACAAGAAGTATCGGAAGAAAAATAAAGTTACTGATGTTTTATCTTTTGGCAATGGATTAAATGACATTGTTATTTGTCTTAGAGAGATTAAGAAGAATGCTAAAAAATATAATTCAACATTTAGACAGGAGTTAGCCAGAGTTTTAACTCATGGAGTAAAGAATATATGCCAAAGCCATACATAATTAATGCTTTAGATATTGGTTCAGGTTCTATAAAGCTGCTTTCTGTTTCCAAAAAGCCAGGAGAAAGAGATTTTGAGATTTTAAGCCAGAACCAGGAATCTTCTTTAGGAATTAGAAAAGGAGTGGTGATTGATGTTTCAAAAGTAGCAGAAACTATTTCTTCCTTAAAGAAGAAAAACGAACAAGATTGCGGTCATAAGATAGAGAGTGTCTACGCTAATATTGGAGGAGGGCACATATCTTGTATTTCTTCTCGTGGATTAGTTTCTGTTTCTCGCGCTGACCAGAAGATTTCTGAAGAAGATATTAAAAGAGTTTTGCAGGCTGCTCGGGCGATTTCTCTTCCTTCAAAAAATGGAGAGATTATTGAAGTTTTCCCTAAGGAGTTTATTGTTGACGGGGAAGGAGGGCTTAAGCAGGTGCTAGGATTGGAAGGAGTAAGATTGGAAGCAGACACTTTGATTCTTTGCGGCTTCTCTCCTTATCTGAAAAACTCAAGCCAGACAATTTTAGATTCCGGTTTTCAGATTAGCGAGTTGATTCTTGACCCATTGGCCAGCGCTCGGGCAATCTTAACTCCCAGAGAAAGAGAACTGGGAGTTTGCGTTTTGGATATTGGAGCTGGAACTATTGGTATGGCAGTGTTTGAAGAAGGGAATTTAATTCATGTAGCTGTCTTTCCTGTTGGGTCAGCTCATATTACCAGTGATATTGCTATCTGTCTTAAAACAGATATTGATACTGCTGAAAAGATAAAGTTAGAATTTGGAAGTTGTAAAACTCTTTGTTCTAAAAAAGCAAATAAAGGCGAGAAGAAGATAAAAATTGGAGCAGAAGAACCTATTGTTTTTTCAAGAAAGGAATTAACAGATATTATTGAAGCCAGAGTTTCGGAAGTTTTTGATTTAGTTAATAAAGAATTAAAGAAAATTTCTCGTCAGGCCAGGCTTCCTGCTGGAGTAGTTTTAACCGGAGGTGGAGCAAGACTGCCAGGGATTAAAGAATTAGCTAAAAAAGAACTAAGATTACCTTGTCGGATTGGAGTTGCCCAGGGATCCCCTAGTTTTCAAGCAGAACCTAGTTTATCTACTCTGTATGGCTTGATTCTGGAAGGACTTGATTTAGATGAAGGTCCAAAGCCCAGAAATATATTAAAAAAGATATTAAGACTTTTCATACCATAGACTATGACTTCAAATACTAAAATCAAAGTAGTTGGTATTGGAGGTTCAGGATGCAATGCAGTTTCTCGGATGATGAAGTGCAAAATCAAAGGGGTTGAGCTTGTCGCTGTAAATGCTGATGCCCAGGACATTCAGAGAACCAGGGCTCATAAAAAGATTAGAATTGGCAGAAATTTAACCAAGGGCCTGGGTACAGGAATGAATCCAGAAATAGGCAGACAGGCAGCTGAAGAACAAAGAGAGGAAATTCAACAAGCCTTAAGCGAATCAGATATGGTTTTTATCACAGGAGGTCTCGGGGGTGGGACTTGCTCCGGAGCCGCGCCAATTGTAGCTGAGGCTGCTAAAAATTCTGGAGCTTTAACTCTTGCTATAGTTACCAAGCCCTTTTCCTTTGAGGGAATTCAGCGCATGGAAATTGCTCAGGACAGCTTGAGAAAACTTAAGGCAAAAGTTGATACTTTAATTGGTATTTCTAATGATAAACTGCTTTCAATTTTAGAGGCAAAGACCACAGTTTTAAATGCTTTTTGGCTTTGCGATGAAACCCTAAGGCAGGCAGTTCAGGGGATTTCTGATTTGATTGTTTTGCCTGGAATAATCAATATTGATTTTGCTGATGTTAAAGCAATTATGAAGGATTCTGGCTCGGCTCTCTTTGGTATTGGAAAGGCAAGGGGCGTGGAGCGGGCAAAACAAGCAGCCAAAAAAGCACTTAATTCTCCTCTTTTGGATATTTCCTGCAAAGGAGCAAAGGGAGTTTTATTTAATGTTTCTGGAGGCAAGGATATTAGTTTATCTGAAATAGATGAGGCAGCTAAAATTATTACTCAGGAGGTTTCCCCAGAAGCAAAAGTAATTTTCGGCGCAATCCAGGATGAAAAACTAAAGAAAGGCGAAATAAAAGTAACTGTAATCGCCACTGGTTTTTAAAAATAGAGAAATTAGGGACTTATCCACAATTTGGCGGGCTTGACCCGCTTTTCTCATCGGGTAAAATGAAATAATTGCATGCGAATAGCCCGCTACAAGTAGGCCCCATGCGAATTTTATTTTATGATTAAAGATAAAATTGCTAAAGTTCACCTTTCAATCCCAAAATTTTCAAAAGGAAAGGTTACGAGGGTGAAAAAAAGGGATGGGACAATAGTAGATTTTGAGCCGTCTAAAATCACTGACGCCATTTTTAAAGCCATAACCGCGACTGGCCAGGGCGATGGCAAAAGATCAAAAAAGCTTTCAGATAGAGTTGTTAAGATTTTGAATCGCCGCTTTAAAAAAGATGAAATTCCTCAAGTTGAGCAAATTCAAGATATTGTTGAGGAAGTTTTAATTTTGGATGGCCTGGTAGATACTGCCCGTGCCTATATTTTATACCGTGAGCAGAGAAGAAGAATTCGCGAAGCAGCACTGGTTGTGGATGAGTCTAGTGAAAGAATTGATAAATATTTGAAAGAACTTGACTGGCAGGTTTACGAAAACGCTAATATGACTTTTTCTTTGCAGGGATTAAATCAGTATGCAATTGCAGATATTTCTAAAAAATATTGGTTAAATAAAGTCTATCCCAAAGAAGTTAGAGAGGCAGCTGCAAATGAAGATTTCCATATCCATGATTTAGAGACCATTGGGTGTTATTGCATGGGCTGGGACCTTTATGATTTATTAAAGCGTGGCTTTAGAGGAGTGCCAAGGAAATTAGAATGCCGTCCGCCAAAACATTTTAGAACTGCTTTGGGCCAGCTTGTCAACTTCTTCTTTACACTTCAAGGAGAAAACGCTGGTGCGAATGCTGTTTCTAATTTTGATACGCTTCTTGCTCCTTTTATCCGTTATGATGGGTTTAATTATGCTCAAGTCAAGCAGGCAATGCAGGGCTTTTTATACAACTGCATGGTACCAACTAGGGTTGGATTTCAAACGCCATTTCTCAATGTTACTCTTGATATTAAACCGCCTTCCTTTTTAGCCAAACAACCAGTTATTATCGGGGGTGAGCCCCAGAAAGAAACTTATGGAGAATTTCAGAAAGAAATGGATATGTTTATTAGGGCTTTTTACGAAGGATTAATGGAAGGCGATGCTCGAGGAAGACCTTTTACCTTTCCTATTCCAACAGTTTCTATAACTAAAGATTTTGACTGGGACAATCCATCTTTAGAGCCTTTATGGGAGGCAACCGCAAAGTACGGGGTTAATTATTTTCAGAATTTCATCCAATCAGATATGAAACCAGAGGATTATCGCTCGATGTGTTGTCGACTTCGTTTGAGTAATAAAGAACTTTACAAAAGAGGAGGAGGACTTTTCGGGTCACAGCCTCTAACAGGATCGGTGGGCGTAGTTACGATAAATATGCCAAGGATTGGTTATCTTTCAAAGACCAAAAAAGAATTCTTTGAGAGATTGGGCCATCTAATGAATTTAGCTAAAGAAAGTTTGGAAATTAAAAGGAAAGCCTTAGATAACTTTATAGAAAAAGGCCTTTATCCTTATTCAAAGTTTTATTTAGCTTCAGTTAAAAAAATACGCAACTCTTATTTTGGAAATCATTTCTCAACGATTGGTTTGATGGGAATGAATGAAGCTCTTTTAAATTTTATTGGAGAGGATGTTGGTTCCCGGCAAGGGAGAAGGTTTGCTATTGAGGTTTTGGATTTTATGCGGGAAAGATTAATAAAATATCAGGAAGAAACCGGCTATTTGTATAACCTTGAGGCTACTCCAGGAGAAGGAACAAGTTATAGGCAGGCAAAAGCAGATAAGGAAAAATATCCAGATATTATTACTGCTGGTACAAAAGAAACGCCATATTACACGAATTCAACAATGCTGCCAGTAAATTATACTGATGACATCTTTGATGCTTTGAAGCTTCAAGATGATATCCAATGCAAGTATACTGGCGGCGTAGCAATGCACCTCTTTTTAGGTGAAAGAATTTCCGATGTTCAAACAGCTAAAAATTTAGTTAAGAAGATTTTTGAAAACTTCCATTTACCATATATTACTTTAACTCCCACTTTTTCAATTTGTCCCAGCCATGGCTATTTAACCGGGGAACATTTTTATTGTCCAAAATGTACAATTAAGCAACCTTGTGAGGTTTAT
>JAUWWC010000013.1 GCA_030617105.1 Candidatus Nealsoniibacteriota bacterium | reverse complement strand
CTCATTGAATATATTGGTAATGATCTTTGGAGAATGAGCAATGAAATAAAAAAACTGGCAAGTTTCAGAAACGATGAAGCAGTTAGAGCAGAAGATATTGAGCTTTTAGTAAGGTCAAAAATTGAAACAGATATTTTCAAGACCATTGATGCTATTGCTGAGAAAAACAAAAAACAGGCATTGAACCTGCTTCATAAGCATTTAGAAAAAGGTGATCCTCCCTTGTATCTTTTGTCAATGATAAATTACCAATTCAGAAATCTTTTGATAGTTAAAGATTTTATTGAGAAACACAAACCATATAATATTATTTTGGCAAAAAGCGGCCTTCATCCTTTTGTGGTTAAGAAAACTTATTACCAGTCCCACAAGTTCAGCTTTCAAGAACTAAAAAAAATCTACCAAAAGATATTTAAAGTAGATTTAGATATTAAAACTGGACGAATACAACCAGAAATAGCACTTGATTTGCTAATCGCAGAGATTTAACTTTTATTTACTAATTTTGTTAATCTTGATTTCTTTCTTCCCGCAGTGTTCTTTTTTATTACTCCAACTTTAGCTGTCTTATCTAATATTTTGTATATTTGAGGTAAAAGCTTTTTTGCCTCTTCAATTTTCTTTTCTAAAACTAAAGTCCTAACCTTTTTTATCAGGTCTCTCATTTTCTTCTTATAAACAAGATTTCTTGCTTTTCGTCTTTGGCTTTGGCGAAGGGCTTTTTTCGCAGATTTTGTTATTGGCATGACAGTTAAGTTAATGTAGCAAATAATAAAGCTTTTGTAAATATATTTGTATTTTTATAATAAATAAGTTAATATCACAACAAATAGCACTTTAACAAAAAAATAAACCAAAGAATAGGAGATAACATAATGACTGAAGAAAAACAAGATAATCGGTGCTTGCTTAGAATAATTGTTCCATCTTATCCACGACTGAACATCTTTAGCAGAAAAGCAAAAAGAACAACAGCTTTAGGGTCAATTATGGTTGCAACAGTTGCAAACCAGTTAGAGGAATGGCAAGTAGAAGTAATTGATGGAAACAATTTTAAAGGACCTAGGGATAAAGACGGGCTGCCTAATCATAGGGCATTGCAAGAAAAAGATAAAGCTTCAGTAGTTGCAATATATTGCGGACTTAGCAGCACAATAGAGAGAGCTTGGGAAATAGCTTCGTTCTATCATCAACAAGGGGTATTTGTTATTGCTGGCGGGCTTCATGCTCATAATCTTCCGAAGGAAACCTTAAACCATAATTTTGATATAGTTGTTCATGGTGATGGAGAAGCGGTTATTAAACAAATTCTTCTTGCTTTTGAAGAAAGAAACTTTGAAAATATTTCAGGAGTTTCTTACTTTGAAGAGGGTCAATTTAAAAGAAACGGTCCAAAAATGAATGAAATTTTAGATTTGGACTCTCTACCTTTTCCAGATTTTGGTCTTTTGAAACATAATAATAAAATAAAGACCTATCCAATAAGTCGCACTAGAGGGTGTGGAGAAGGTTGTGAATATTGTGAAGTGAGAGGAAAGGTTCGTTCTGCTAGCCCAAAACATTTTTTAAATACAGTTGTTTGGTTGGTGGAAACGAGAAAAGCAAGATCTTTTTTTATTGTTGATGATAGTTTTAATGCAGATCACGAAGGGACCAAAAAATTCCTTGAAATGATTTTAGCGAAGTATAAGCGACTTAAATTTTTTGTTCAAGTAAGACTGGATGATGCTAAAGATATCGAATTTTTAAAGCTTATGAAAAGAGCAGGGGTTAAAGCAGTTTGTATAGGAGGTGAATCTTGTATTGATGAAGAATTAGAAGCCATGGGAAAAGGATACGATTCTTCTCAAATGCTTAGATGGATGAAGATTTGGCGATCTTTCTTTTGGGTACATCTAATGCTTATGTTTGGTTATCCTTTAAAGATAAAAGTAACACTTATTAGCGCTAAAGAAAGATTCATGCTTTTCAAAAGTTTTATTCGCAAAGCTTCTCCAGATAGTATTCAAGTAGTGTTTACCATTCCTTTGCCAGGAACGCGGCTTAGAAAGAGAATAATGGACAGAATCTTTTCAGAAGTTCCGTGGAAAGATTATGATGGGAACACTCTTTGTTTTGAACCCGAAAACATGACTTCAAAGGAACTTCAAGAAATGCATATCAAGCTTATGAGCAGGTTTTATAACCCATGGAGTATTTTTCGGATTCCTCTAAAGCTTATTACTTTTCTTTTCCATTATGTATTTCTAGGATGGGAAGATTGGTATCGTGGATGGGAGGGAATCATTACAAAATATGGAGGATCTTTAACTATTAGGAAATGGAAGAAAAATAATTTAAAGAAATAAAACAATATAAGTGCTGAAACTAAGTTTTAGCACTTTTTTATTGATTTTTAGCGTAAAATTCAATATACTGAAAATAGCATGATATCTTATTTAAACGGCAAAATTATTATAAAAAAAGACAAGTTTATTATTTTAGATGTTAATGGAGTTGGTTATAAGGTTTTTTTATCCAAAAAAACCTTAGCTAAACTTCCGGAAATAGAAAGAAGCATAAAAGTATTTTGTTTTTTAAACGTTAAAGAAAATATAATGGATCTTTATGGTTTTCTAAATCATAAAGAACTTGAATTCTTTGAGATTTTAGATAATATTCGCGGAGTTGGCCCAAAAGCAGCTCTTGAAATTTCTTCTTTAGGATCTTTAGAAAGTATTAAACAAAGAATTTTGTCTAAAGATGAAACATTGTTTTCTGAAATTTCAGGAATAGGAAGAAAAAAAGCAATGACAATTATTTTAGAGTTAACAGGGAAAATTAAGGATATTTCTAAGAAGCCCGCCTTTGCCAAGGCTTCGGCGGACGAGGCAGAACAAGGTCTTGTTAGTTTGGGTTTTACCCGGCAGCAAGCAAAAGATGCTTTGGCAATATCTTCCAAAGATATAAAAGATACTGAACAGAGAATAAAAGCCGCTCTAAAAGTTTTAGGAAAATGAGATTGAAAAGTTTAATTAAGAAAATTATACCTGATTTTTTATTAAGCTCTTATCATTATTTTATATCATGGATAGGAGCTTTTTTGTATGGGTTTCCTTCTAAGAAATTGACTGTTATTGGTGTGACTGGAACTAGCGGGAAATCTACAGTAGTAGAGTTATGCGCTGATATTTTTCAAGAGGCACGATTCAAAACAGCTTCGCTTTCTTCTATTAAGTTTAAAATTGGAGATAAAGAATGGGAAAATAAATTAAAAATGACAATGCCTGGCAGAACGAAGCTCCAAAGATTTCTAAGCCAGGCAAATAAAGCGGGCTGCAAATATGTGGTTTTAGAAGTAACCTCTGAAGGAATAAAGCAATATCGCCATAAATTTATTGACTTTGATGTTGCTGTTTTAACTAATTTAAGTCCAGAACACATTGAATCCCATGGTAGCTTTGAAAAGTATAGAGCAGCAAAAGCAAAACTTTTTCAGCAAGTAAAAAAGATTCATATTATTAATATAGATGATAAAAATGCAGAGTATTTTTTAAAGTATCCTGCTGAGAAAAAGATAGAATATGGAATAAGTGATGTAAGTATTTTACCAAGAGATCTAAAACTTTTGGGCGAGTTTAATTTATATAATGCTATAACAGCAACCAAGATTGCAACGTCTCAAGGAGTTTCTTTGGAAATTTGCAAAAGAGCTTTAGGAAAAGTAAAAGGAATTCCCGGCAGGATGGAGATTATTATTAGAGAACCATTTACTGTTGTGGTGGATTATGCCCATACACCAGAAGCGCTTAAAAAGGTTTATGAAACTTTTAGAAATTCAAAACTAATCTGCATCTTAGGCGCATGCGGCGGAGGACGTGACAAATGGAAAAGACCTGTTTTAGGAAACATAGCTGCTCAATATTGCCAGAAAGTTATTATAACCAACGAAGATCCTTATGATGAAGAACCAATGAAAATAATTGAACAAGTTGCAGGAAATATTAAAGCAGAGAAAATTCTAAATAGAAGACAAGCTATCAAAAAAGCTATTGAATCAGCCAATCCTGAAGATGTTGTGATAATTACCGGCAAAGGTTCAGAGTCCTGGATGTGTGTTGCTAAGGGCAAAAAAATCCCTTGGGATGACCGAGAAATAGTTAGACAAGAGTTGACTTTTTTGTAAAAATAAATAAAATAGAAGCAGTGTAATATTTTGTCCTTTTAGAATTTAAAATTGAAAGAAAGGAGACAAGAAGAATGAGTAAAGGAAGATGTCAAAAACTTTTCAAGAGATATGAGGGAAACCCGATTTTAACGCCAGATATGTGGCCTTATCCAGTATCAGCAGTTTTTAATCCTGGGGCAATAGAAGATTTTAATGGTCAAACATTGCTTTTAGTGCGGGCCGAAGACTATGAAGGATATTCCCATTTTACTTGTGCTCGAAGCAACGATGGAAAAACAAATTGGCAGATAGATTCTGAGCCAACATTTGAGGCCAAAGCAGAATTTAAAGAGAAAAAATTTGGAGTAGAGGATTCAAGGATCGTTTGGGTAGAAAAATTGCAGAGATTTGTGATTACTTATGTTTCTTTTGATACTGATTTTGATGGAGTACCTACGCTTTCTCTTATGGAAACTAAGGACTTCAGAGAATTTAAACGTTTGGGTCGGCCAGTGATACCTGAAAATAAAGACGGTGCTTTGTTTTCTAAAATCATTCAGGGCAATTATGTTTTGGTAAATAGGCCCGTAATTAAAGGAAGGAGATATATCGCAGTTTGTTTTTCATCGGATTTAAAATCTTGGTACGGGCATAGGATAATAATTGGTCCTAGAGGGGGAAGCTGGGATGAAGCTGGAGTGGGATTAGGTCCTCCTCCTATCTGGACCCCACAGGGTTGGCTGATAATTTATCATGGCACAAGGGAAAAAGCTTCAAAGCTTATTTATCGTGTTGGTCTAGCTCTGCTGGATTTAGAGAAAATTGAAATGACTCACCAAAGCAAAGGACGGGTCTTTGGGCCAGAAAAAGGTTTTGAGGGAGGGAAAGACGGGATTGTCTTTCCCTGCGGTGCTATAGTTAAAGGCAACGAACTAAGAATGTATTACGGAGCTGACGATGATGTAGTTGCCTTAGCAACAGCTAATTTAGAGGAGATTCTGGATTATTTAATAAAATGCCCTGCGTCTTAGTGGGGCTTTTTCTTTTTAGAAGAAACAAGTACAATGAATATAATGCGAAAGGAAGACTTTATTAAAATAAATAACTATCTTTGGGAGATTCCCCAATCATTTAGAGGGGATATGCGAGTGCCAGCAAGAATCTATGCTTCAAAGGAAATATTGGAAGATGTGGAAGATAATGCTTTAAAGCAATTAGTAGATATAACCACTTTACCTGGCATAGTGAAGTATGCCATAGCAATGCCCGATATTCATTCTGGATATGGTCCACCGATTGGAGGATTAGGAGCAATGAAATTATCAGATGGAGTAATTTCTCCCGGATTCGTTGGTTTTGACGAAAATTGTGGTTGCCGATTATTGCTTTCAGATTATACTCAAAAACAAATTCAACCTCATTTGGATAAATTAGCAACTGAGATTCAAAAGGAAGTTCCTTCAGGATTAGGGAGGGGAAGACAGATAAAATTGAGCATTGAGCAGATTGATAAGATTTTGGAAGGAGGTGTTCCGGAATTAGTTAAGCAGGGGTATGGAGAAAGAGAAGATATTGAAAATTGCGAGGAGAAGGGGAGAATGGAGCAGGCTGATGCTTCTGCTGTTTCTGGACATGCTAAAAACAGAGGAAGGGACCAAGTTGGGACCCTCGGGAGCGGCAACCACTTCTGTCAGTTGGATAAAATAAGTGAAATTTTCGACAAGAAGACTGCAGAAGTTTTTGGTTTATTCAAAAACCAAATTGTAGTATTTATCCATACTGGATCTCGAGGGCTTGGCCATCAAAACTGTACAGATTATTTAAAAATAACAGAGCAGGCTTTATCTAAATATAAGATAAAACCGGTTGATAAGGAATTATCCTATGTTCCGTTCGATTCTTTAGAAGGTCAAAGATTTTTTAAAGCAATGTCTGCTGTTTGCAATTATGCTTGGGCAAATAGACATATGATAGCTTATTATACAAGAAAAGCTTTTAAAAACATTTTAGGAGAAAAGGCGAAGCTAAAATTACTCTATGATGTAGCTCATAATATTGCAAAAATTGAAGAACATGAAGTTGATGGCAAAAAGACAAAATTAATACTTCATAGAAAAGGAGCTACTCGCGCATTTCCCCCGAATCATCCTGAAATTCCAGAAAAATATCGCGAAGCTGGACAGCCAGTTTTAATTCCCGGTTCAATGGGCGATGCATCATATATCTTGGCAGGGATTAAGGAATCAAAACAAGCCTGGCATACCGTATGCCATGGAGCAGGCAGAAGAATGTCTAGACGGGAGGCAATGAGAACTATTTCTGGAAGACAAGTCATAGATAATCTAAAGCAAAAAGGAATAATTGTGAAATGTCGCTCAATGAGAGGAATTGCTGAAGAAGCTCCTGGAGCATACAAGAATATTCACGATGTTATTGAGGTTGTCCACAATGCAGGACTTTCAAACAAGATAGCTAAGCTTGTTCCTCTGGCAGTGATAAAAGGAGAATAGTATGATATAATAATTTAAACTATGATATAATGGTTTAAAGGTCGTTTTAATAATTAATTCTCTAAAATTATGAATGGACAAACTCCTCAAGCACCAGTTCAAAAGCAAGACAAAGATTTAATAGCAATTCTCAGTTATCTTGGTATTCTTTTCTTGATTCCTTTGCTTGTTGGCAAAGATAAACCTTTTGTTAAGTTTCATGCAAAACAAGGTTTAGTTTTGTTTATTGCTGAAATTGCCACGACATTGATTACCTGGATTCCAATTATTGGCTGGATTGGAGGCCCTATATTATATATTATCTGGATTGTTTTTTCTATTATTGGAATTGTAAATGTTGTAAGCGGCAAGCAAGCTCCTCTTCCAATAATTGGAAAATTAGCTGATAAATTTAAGTTTTAAGAGTTTTTAGTTAATAAAAGTCAAGTAAGGGTGAGACGACCACGTCCCTACTTGATTTTTATTTTGTTTTGGGTTAAAGTATTTTATGGCAAGGAAGAAACGTATGCCAAAGTCTTTTCGCAAATTCATTAGAAAAGAAAAAGCTCGCATTCGCAGAGAGGTTTTAGATATTAAAAAACAAAAAGAATTAATTAATAAACTATATGACAATAAAAGAAATCTACAACTTAGCAATTCAAATGGGGATTAAAGCGGATTTTCGCGGAGAACAAGGAGTTAGGAAGTTTTTAGAGAACAAAAGAAAGCAGTATGAGAAAATGGATGAGAAAGAAAAGCAGGAGTTTGATAAAGAGGCCCTGGAAAACCCTTATTTAGATTCAGGGATTCATCATATTACTGATGATAAAGATATTAAAAAAATTTTAATTGGTGTTGGTATTGAACCAGCTGAAATTTTAATGGCAAAAGAATTAGGAGATATTGATTTAATTATCGGTCATCATCCTCTTGGTAAGGGTTTGGCTCATTTAGCAGATGTAATGGATTTGCAGTGTGATGTTTTGAATTTCTATGGAGTGCCTATTAATATTGCTGAAGGTTTAATGAAAGAAAGAATTGAGGAAGTTGCCAGAGGAGTTAATTGGAGAAATCATCGAAGAATTATTGATACTGCTAAGCTTCTAAAGCAAAACTTAATTAATATTCATACTCCTTGTGATAATTTAGCAGCAAAGTTTTTAAAGGATTTGATTGAGCAAAAAAATCCAGAAAGAATAGGAGAATTAATTGATTTGTTAAAAGAGATTCCAGAGTATAAAGAAGCGATGAAGATAGGAGCTGGTCCTAAAATCTTTGTTGGTGATAAAGAGAATCGCTGTGGCAAGATTGCTTTAACCGAAATCACTGGAGGTACTGAAGGTTCTCCAAAGCTTTATGAAAAAATGGCTAATGCTGGCATTGGAACAGTAATTGGTATGCATGTTTCAGAAGAGCATAAAAAAGAAGCTGAGAATTCTAATATTAACGTAGTAATCGCTGGTCATATTTCTTCTGATTCTTTGGGAATGAATCTATTCTTAGATGAATTAGAAAAACAAGGCATAGAAATCATACCTTGTTCTGGTTTAACCAGAATCTCACGAACTGGCTGAAAAGCCAGTTTTTTGATAGAATTAAATAAAATATGAGAACAGGAATTGCTACGGTTCCATTGGATACTGGTCGTTGTCCTCCTTGGCTTTTTGAAAAGATGAAGCGTCTTTCCCGAGGCATATTTTTGGCTATTCGAGAAGAGTTTGGGCCAGAAGAAATTCTGAAAAGATTATCTGACCCAGTTTGGTTTCAATCACTTGGCTGTGTGATTGGATTTGACTACAATAGCAGCGGTTTGACCACTACTACTTTAGGCGCGTTGAAAGTTGGGATTTTTGATATTCAAGATGAATTAGGCATTTATATTTGTGGAGGCAAGAAAGAATCAAGAAAAACACCTCAAGAAATCGAGGCCTATGGAATTTCTCGTGGTTTTTCTTTTGCTCCTAATTTAATTTACGCTTCAAAAATGGCAGCTAAGACAGATAGTTCAGCTTTGCAGGATGGATTTCAAATCTATGCCCACAATTTGATTTTTTCAAAATCTGGCCAATGGTCAGTAATCCAGCAAGGAATGGATATTGATTCCCAAAAAGCAAGAAGATATCATTGGCTTTCATCTGATGTTAAAGATTTTGTTGAAGAGCCTCATTCAGGTATTATCTCTGATGTGCGAGGCAACCCGCTGAATTTAACTGCTAAAGAAAGCAAAGAAAATAAGAAAATTTCAACTGGCTTGGTAACTGAAGAACCAAAAACATTTTTAAAGAATTTAGATTTAATTCAGACCAAAAGGTCAAAAAACCTTACCCTAATGGAGCTTAGGAATGTTGAATTTCACTGGCACCCAGTAGTGCAGGAGAAATTTGATTTAAAACGTTTAGAAAAAACCATCTTTTTTGCCAATGAGCAAAGCCCCAAAAACTTTGAACAACTTTTATCATTAAAAGGTATTGGTCCAAAAACAATTCGCGCCTTATCTTTAGTTTCTGAATTGATCTATGGCGCAAAACCTTCTTATGAAGACCCTGCAAGATATTCATTTTCAGTAGGGGGCAAGGATGGAACTCCTTTTTTCGTGGAAAGAGATACTTATGATAAGTTGTTGGGCATAATGGAAAAAGGTATTAAAAAAAGCAAAATCTCCCTACGTGAAAAAATTGAGGCTCAGAAGAGGTTAAATAGTTCATATAAATGAAAAAATTGTCATTTTATGTTGTTTGTGATAATATACGGAGTTTAGAGAATATTGGTTCTATTTTCAGAACTGCTGATGCTTTGAAAGTTGATAAGATTTTTCTTTGCGGAATTTGTGACAAGCCGCCTCATCAGAAAATTTCCAAGACTGCGCTTGGCGCGGAAAAATGGGTTGCTTGGGAGCATTGCGGAAAAACTTGGCAGGTTGTAGATAGATTAAAAAAAGAAAATGTTTTTATTGTGGTTTTAGAGCAGGAAAAAAACACTTTACTTTATTCTAAATTCAAGCCAAAATTTCCTTTGGCTTTAATAATAGGGAATGAGGTTAAAGGAGTTTCTCTATCTGTTTTAAAAAGAGCAGATAAAGTAATTTCTTTGCCAATGCTTGGTAAAAAAGAATCTCTGAACGTGGCTGTTGCATTTGGCATCGCAGGCTATGAGATAAGGCGGGTTGGCTGAATTGGCAAAGCGATGGTTTCGAAAACCATTGGGAGAAATCCTATGCAGGTTCGAGTCCTGCACCCGCCGCTATTGACATAAATTAGATAGTATGCTATGATTAAGATAATATAAAAATTGTACATTTTCAACCAGTCGACCGCGGAACGTAGAGGTTGAGTAGACTTCACGGAATCTGGGCGACGCAAAGTAAAGGAGAAACAAAATGTCTATCAATGTGTATCTGAAAGACGGAGAAGTTGAAAAACTTGATGGTTTTGACACTATCGATCACAGGGACGGAAGTAAGAACTACAGAGTGTCAAGGATTGATCTTTGGCGTGAAACCAGAAATGGTCGTTTGTATGTTGTGCTTCACGAGCTAATGGAATCAATTCCTACGTTAGTAGCTGACATTGTTGAAGAAATTTCTCTCCATGAGTTGTTTCCATCGGAGCCAAAACGAGAAGCAGGAATTTATCTTCATGGGTCAGCAAGGGCAGAAGTGGAGCCAAAGTTTATCAATGGGAGGATGCAGAATCGTGTCTGCGCTACAGCAAAGAGTATGAAAGACTTGCGAGAACTCTATGAAGCAATCAGAGTTGGTTCTATTCTTCGTCCGGACAAGAGCTATGAAGGTAAGCAAGATGGTATGTCTCGTATTCAGCTTGAGAAAGAATTAGAGAGATTGCAGAGCGAAAAGACTGAGCTCAACGAAAAGCTAACTGTTCTTACTGAGAAAGCTAATTGGTTTTCTCGCCGTGCTCGGTGGTTGGTAGATTTATTCCGAAGATTTAGTTCTCGGAAGAATTAATTTGTGCAAACAGGGTGAGACAAAAAAACGTCCCACCCTGCTTTTTTTCTATTTTTTCTTGAATAAAATGGGTTTATAGTTTAAACTAAGTTTAATGTTTAATCCATTTAAAAAAGATAAAGAGCCAAAGGATTTGAAAGAGGTTTTAAAACAGTTTGAGGAATTGAAAGAGGAAGTTGAAAAGATTTCTCAAACTAGTAAATCTTCTATTCAGAAAGTTGGGATAGTTAGATATAATCCTTTTTCTGAGGTTGGAGGCGACCAGAGTTTTTCAGTCGCTTTGCTTGATGGAAACAATGATGGAGTAGTGATTACTAGTCTTTTTAGCCGAGATGGAAACAGAGTATATGGGAAACCAATAGAGAACAGTGGTTCAAAATATTCTTTGTCCAAAGAAGAAAAAAAAGCTATTGAAAAAGCAAAAAATGACTAAAGAAAAAGATAAAAAAAAGAAATTAACAAGTAGGCCTCCAGTTGTTGTAGTTCTGGGTCATGTTGATCATGGCAAGAGTTCTATTTTGGAAAAGATTAAGGATTTGAAGATAACAGAAAAAGAATCAGGAGGAATTACTCAGCATATTGGAGCTTATGAAGTTGAACATCAGGGGAAGAAGATTACTTTTATTGACACTCCTGGCCATGAAGCTTTTTCAGCTATGCGTTCCAGAGGAGCAAAAGTAGCTGATATTGCAGTTTTAGTAATAGCTGCTGAGGAAGGAATAAAGCCGCAAACCAAAGAAGCAATCTCTCATATTAACAAAGCTCAAATTCCAATGATTGTGGCTATTAATAAAATGGATAAGCCGGGAGCTGATCCTGAAAAGGTTAAAAGAGAATTATCAGTTCAAGATATTTCAGTTGAATCAATGGGAGGTAAGATTCCTTCAGTAGAAACATCAGCAGAAACAGGCAAGGGAATTTCTGATCTTTTAGAATTAATTTTATTAGTGGCTGAAATGGAAGATTTTAAAGCAGATGTTTCCAAGCCAGCTGAAGGAGTGATAGTTGAATCATATTTAGATTCTCAGCGGGGACCAACAGCTACTTTAATCCTGCAAAATGGGATTTTGGAAAGAGGCGATATATTAGGAACATCTTCTGCGGTTGGTAAAATTAGAATTATGGAAGATTTCCAGGGCAAAGCTATTGAAAAAGCTTTTCCGTCAATGCCGGTTGTTGTTTTGGGATTTGAAAATGCGCCTGGAGTTGGAGAAAGATTAAAGGTTTTTACTAATATTGAAGCAGCTAAGAAACAAGTTGAAGGATTGAGCAAACTACTTCCTCAAGCGCTTGATGTTGAACCAGATAAAAAAGTTTTAAATCTGGTTTTAAAAGTTGATGTTTTAGGGTCGCTTGAAGCAATTGAAGAGGTTTTGAAAGACCTGCCTCAAGAAAAAGTTATTTTAAGGATTTTGAAAGCCGGGGTTGGAGAAATAAATGAAACAGATGTGAAATTAGCTAAAGGTGCTAAAGCCATAATTGTCGGTTTTCGGGTAAAAGCAGATCCAATTGCCCAGAGCTTAGCTGAGAGAGAAAAAATAAAGATAATCTGTTTTGAGGTGATTTATGAGCTGGCTCAAGCAATTAGAGAGATTTTAGGGAAAAGGGTTTCGTCTGAGATAGTGAGAAATGATTTAGGCAAAGTTAAAATTCTGGAAATTTTCCGGACAGAAAAAAGCCGTCAGATTATTGGTGGGAAAGTGATTGAGGGCGAAGTGAAGAAAGGAGCTTCTTTAGAGGTTTACAGAAATGAAGACAAAGTTGGCGAGGGGAAAATTGTTAATCTCCAGAGAGATAAAAAAGAAGTTGGAGAGCTAACAAAAGGAGCAGAGTGCGGGATGCTATATCAGGGCGATGTAAAAGTGGAAGAAGGAGACATCTTGCATGCTTACATTAAAGAAACAAGAAAAGGAGAATTGTAATGACTAATCGTATTGAAAAAGTTAATGCTTTAATACAAAAAGAATTAAGTAAAATTTTACTCAGAGAAGTTGATTTCCCTCAAGGAGTTTTGGTGACTATCACGAGATGTGATAGTTCGCCGAATTTAAGCGAGGCAAAAATATATGTTTCAGTGATGCCTGATGAGCAGATTGATAAAGTTTTTGAAATTTTAAATAGAAGAATTTATGATATTCAGCAAGTTTTAAACAGGCGTTTAAGGATGAGACCAATTCCCAGAATAGAGTTTAAAAAAGAAGAAAAGACAAAAAAAGCAGCCCAAGTTGAGGAGCTTTTAGAGGAGTTGAAAGAAAGATAAAAAGATGCTATAATAAGGTGATGGCCGTGTAGCCAAGTAGCTAAGGCGCTTCTCTGCAAAAGAAGTATACGTCGGTGCAAATCCGACCACGGCCTCAAAACATGCCCAGGTGGCGGAATGGTTTACGCGCATCACTTAAAATGATGTGAGAGAAATCTCATGTGGGTTCGAGTCCCACCCTGGGCACAATTAAATTATCCTTCAAAAATCGGCTGGCGATTAAATGAAAAAGCTTTGGCTTAAAACTGCCAAAGAACCAGACGGCTTGAACCACATTTTGTAAAAGAAAATTTTTCATTTTATTTTAACATAAAATAGTATGAGTAAAAAGATTTTGATATTTATCGGGATAGGAATAGTTATAGCAGCCCTTGGTGTAGGAGGTTATTTCTTTTTGATTCCGCGGTGTCCCGCATCTTGTGACGATGGAAATCCTTGCACTGAAGAAGTTTGTTCTGAAGAAACAAATTACAAATGTATTCATGAACAGATTGCCCCTTGTTATTTGAGAACAATAACTTTAGCCCCAGCTGCTCCTGAAGTTGATTATCAAATTAAAATAGAGCTGACTTCATCTAATTTTGATTATTCAAAAGTAAAGATAAATGGAGAGGATATTAGATTCTTTGATGAAAGTGGTAATTCATTAAATTATTGGATAGAAGATTGGAATGGCGCAGAAAGAGTTTCTATTATTTGGGCGAAGGTCACCAGTCCTGGAACGGATAAGATTTACATGTATTATGGACATCCTGATGCAAGTTCTGCAAGCACTGGCTCTGCTGTTTTTGAGTTCTTTGATGATTTTGATTATAGTGATGAAAGTGAATTAACACAAGTATGGAATAAACATGGCAGTCCAGTAATAGAATTATCAAATAGTATAGTAACGATTACAGCTTCTGGAAATAAAGAACAAGGAGGTCAACATATATCCAAAAATGTAGGGTCATCCACTCTTTTAAATAACATTGTTGAAATATATGCCAAGAGATTCTCTGGCCCAGGACACCACCACCATATGGCAAATATTGGGTCTACTTCATCCAGTGGAGGTTCTATAAGCGATGGAAATTGTTGGGCTGTTTCAAGATATGGTGCCTCTCCTGATGGTAGTCACGTAGTATTTGGAGGTAATCATGGCGGCATTATTCCTTCACCTTTTGATAGCTTTAACATAATAAAGATTTATCATCAAGAAGGTGTATCTTACGCTTATGAACCACCAAGCACCAAGGTTGCAGAATACAGCTGGCCAATGGGACCTCCACCAGGGGATTATGTCCTCTTAGGGGGTCAAACTTATATCTCAGGAAGGGGTAAGGCAAGTTATGATTGGATAAGAGTCCGTAAATACACTTCCACAGAGCCTTCCGTTACTGTAGGAAATGAAAAAGTAGTAGACGAAGGTACAAGCCTGGTGTACGATTGAAACCTTCAATAATCCAGAGTTTCTGATAGACGACGTTGAAATTAAACTCATCACTGAGGAAGATATAATTTATCCTTAATTTAAAGATTCAAGAATGGTCTGTCCCTTGGAGCCCTAATTTTTCAAGTCTATCTTGGGTTATTTTTCTCTCGGATTTGTAAACGAATTTGCCGCCAAAGAAAAACCCCCGCCTTAGCGGGGGTTTTAATATCTAATTTAGCTTTCTAAAATTTCAATATATGTGTTTTTTGATCCAAAGTTTTTTGCTTGTTCATAGTCAGCAAACCAAATATCAACATGGTAATAACCTTTCTTTTGATTCATTCTGTCTTCAACCACGAAAATCTCATCACCATATAATTCTGGAATTTTAATTTCTGTTCCGAAAGGAAGCATATTGTTTGCTACAATTCCTTGTTCAACTGTTTTCCCTGAAGCAGTTATAAATGGAGTATTGTCTGTCTGCCAGGTAGTACTGGAATAAGCAGTAACTACTACTTTTACTTTTTTGACTTTAATTGGAGCTTCAGGATTAGATACTGGCAAGAGACTGTTTCTTTGAATTGAAGCTAATTCTAAAACAGGAGCTGGTTCAGACGAAACTTGAGCGCCAAAAACCAAGCCACTGGTTATATATCCACCAATCACTAAAATAACTGAGATTTTTTTGGCCCATAAATAAGGGTCTTCTTTTTCTACAATAATATTCATTTTAAAACCCCTTTACAGGGGTTTTATCATATTAGCATATGCAAAAAGGTCTGTCAATACATCATACTTGAGCGGGTGAGCGGAATTGAACCGCCATCTCTATCTTGGCAAGATAGCATAAGAACCATTATACGACACCCGCTTAAATTCTTTTTTGTGCCGCGAGTCAGACTTGCACTGACCACCCCAGCTTTTTCAGAGCTGTGCTCTAACTACCTGAGCTACCGCGGCATGGTGGGCGATACAGGACTCGAACCTGTGACCTTCTCGGTGTAAACGAGACGCTCTAGCCAGCTGAGCTAACCGCCCGTATGTGCCCAGGGCGGGATTCGAACCCGCACGCTCTTGCGAGCACGGCCCCTCAAGCCGCCGTGTAAACCGTTCCACCACCTGGGCCCTATTTCTCTTCTATTTTTCTTTTTAACCTTGCTTTTTTCCCTTTGGCTTTTCTTAAGTAATAAAGTTTTGCTCTTCTAACTCTGCCTTTTTTTAAAACCTCTATTTTCTCAATAATAGGGGAATGAATGGGAAATATCTTTTCTACTCCTATTCCAGAAATAACTCTTCTAACTGTTATAGTAGCAGAGATTCCTTTACCATGCTTTTTAGCCAGAACTATGCCTTCAAAGGCCTGGATTCTTTCTTTATCCTTTTCTTTAACTTTTTGATAAATTTTAATAGTATCACCTGGCCTTATATCAGGTAAATCTTTTTTTAATTGATTGGTAAGCATAATTTTAAATCATCAGGAAGTTCTGATTTAAATTCTTTGTCCTTGCCATTAGGCAATTTTATTTTAATATAGCTGGCGTGGAGAAACTGACGCTTTAATCCTTTTGGACAGGCCTGGTTTTTAAATCCATACATTTTATCTCCAGCAATTGGATGACCCAGATAAGAAAAATGACATCTGATTTGGTGCTTTCTTCCTGTCTTTGGAAAAACTTCCAGCAAAGTATAATTTCTAAACCTCTCTTTGATCTTATATTCTGTGATTGCCTCCCTTTTGCCTTGAGCTTTGGGTCCTGCTAATAAATATACTTTCTGCTTTTTTCCATCTTTCTTTGACCTGGCAATCAAGGTTTCAATCTTCCCTTGATTGCTTTTAATATTACCTATTACTAAGGCAATATATTTCTTTTCTACCTTTCTATTTTTAAACTGTTTTTGCAAAAAAATCAAGGCCTTTTCATTCTTTGCGATTAAGAGAACTCCTGACGTATCTTTATCTAATCTATGAACTTTGCTTAAGTCAGGATATATATCAGTAATTACAACCCCTGCCGGTTTATCTACAACCAAAACATTATTATCTTCATATATAACTTTCATGTGGGCGCTGAGGGATTCGAACCCACGACCTTTTCAATGTCACTGAAACGCGCTACCACTGCGCCAAGCGCCCCTGGTGCGCACGGATGGAATCGAACCATCTACCTATTGTTTATAAGACAATTGTTCTGCCAATGAACTACGCGCGCATTTTATAATATTTATCAGATATTGCTTTTATGCTCATATGTATTTTTTCTGTCAACCGAGCTCCTCCAATTCCTGCATTACAAGTTCCATGTCCAAATGATCCTTTATGATTTATTCTTTTTTTAGAACTTTTTTTGATGTAAGGTTTGGTAAATTGTTTGGTGGAAATATTTAACTCCTTTGACCAATATTTAATTTCTTTGTTAATATTCATGTCGCCATATAGATGCAAATGAATTTTAATTTTATTTCTTGGTATTTTTAAACATTTGGTAAGCCATTTGATAAAAAAATTTATAACAGAGGGATCTGTATTAGATATAGATAACTTTGCAACCGCAGCTTTAGAACCTTCTCCCCAATAAAGAAATAATCCTGCTAAATAAAATTCTCGTTTATTTAGAGGGAAAATAATTTTCTTTTGCTTTTTATAAGATTCCTTTAATCGTTTCTCTTTTTTCTTTCTCATTGTTTCTCGGAATCTTTCAATCCTTCTCTCATTACAATCTCTTAACTCTTTAATTCGTTCTTTTGGTAAAGGGTAATTTCTAAGCCAATAACTCAAAGTACTTTTATTTACTCCTAAGATTTTCTTTATTTGGCTATAGCTCATTTCTTGTTTTCTAAGAGCTAAAGCTTTTTCGTGATCTTCTAAGCGTGCCATAACTGAACCTTTAAATTATTATTAAATAATACTAATTCATTAGTTCATTATAACACGGATATTTTAAAAGAACAACAAATTCAAGAATCTTCTATCTTACCTCTTTCATGCGAATTTTCAAGGGGGGAAGCTTGGTTTTCACACTTTTTGTTTTTCTGGGTATTACTATGTTTTTTACATCTTGTCTCATTATGCTTTCAAATTCTTGTCTTTCAATAGTTTCTTTAACAATTAAGGTTTGGGCAATTTTATCAAGTAGCGCTTTTCTTTTAGATAAAATCTTCAATGCTTCTTTTTCCGCGTTTTTGATAAATTTCTCAACCTCTTTATCAATCTGGGCAGCTACTTTTTCAGAATAATTCCTTTGCTCTGAAATCTCTTTTCCCAAGAAAACCAATTCTTCTTTTTCGCCAAAAGAAATTGGTCCTAAAGCAGACATGCCGTATTCTTTAACTAATTTACGAGCTAAGGCAGAAGCTCTTTTTAAATCATTTGATGCTCCAGTAGTAATTTCTTTGAATTTTAATCTTTCAGCGCAGTATCCTCCAAGCAAAGTTGCCATTTCAGTCAAGAATTCTCTTTTTGTCTTAATTTTCCTTTCTTCAGTCGGCATTTTTAAGGTATATCCAGCAGCCATGCCTCTGGCAATAATTGAAATTTTTCTAACTGGTTCGGTTTCAGGCAGAGAAGCAGAAACCAAAGCATGGCCTGCTTCATGAAAAGCTGCAATCTCTTTTTCTTTTACAGATAAGATGTGGCTTTTTCTTTCAGGGCCTAATAATACTTTTTCAATTGATTCTAAAAGTTCTTGCTGATAAACCTGTGTTTTATTCCTTTTAGCAGCTAAAAT
>JAUWWC010000012.1 GCA_030617105.1 Candidatus Nealsoniibacteriota bacterium | reverse complement strand
TCTCCCCCAGACCCCCACTAATTTTTTGCCTGTCGTTAGCCGAGCCGAAAAATTTTTATGCAAATGAGAGAACCTCATTTGCCAACTAAAGCTTGACTTATTTTAATGGTTGATATAAGCTTACTTATTGTAACTTAACAATAAGGTTTCTAAAAAAAGGAGAAAAGAAATGAAAGCTGAAATTATTACTCAAATGATTTGCGATGGAGCTCTTGCTTTTGTGCACGGAGAAAGACATCCAATCAAACGGATTCTCATTCCAGAAGCAAATAATCTGGTCATTACTCCTCATGAGGGTAATCTCTATGTATGGGAGAATTTCGAAAAGGTAGATTGTGAAACGGTTAAAGAAATTGATCTTCCAGATAAGCTTGTAGAAAAAGCTCTTGGATTTATGAAAACAAGAAATGATATTCTTCCGCAGTTTGAAAAGCTCCTTAGCTAAAGATAAATAGTAAATATAGCCCTTCGGGGCTTTTTTTCTTGTTTTGTATTTTTAAGATCTTATGCTAATTATAGTATGTAGACCTAAAGTTAGCAAGTGGATAAACTAAAAGAAGAGCAAGTTTATGAAAAAAGAAGTATTAATCAAATTCGGCAAAAGGGTGCGTGAAGAACGTATTAAATTAGGTTTGTCTCAAGAACAATTAGCTGCTCGTGCAAAAGTTCATCGTACTTATATAGGAATGATAGAAAGAGCTGAAAAGAACATAACACTTCAGAATATAGAAAAAATTGCAAAAGCTTTAAAGATTAACATATCAGATTTTTTTGTTAAATAATAATTTATGCAGAAATGGACAATATCTAAAATTAAAAATGAAATGTTCTGTTTTAGAAATGGAGTATAGAAAGAATGTAATGTCAACTATGGTTTGGACAAATGATTGGATTAGTAACATAAATGGTAAAGATGTTAAAAACAAAGAATATTTATTTTTGATTGAAAAAACAAAAAAGAGTGAAGTGGTTCCCGATTTCAAATTTGAGAAAATAGATATTCGAGAGGTAGCAATTATAAATCGACGAAAATTAAATTTCTAAAAAGAAACAGCGTTAAGATTATTTTAACCAATAATCGAATAAAGAAATATGAGTGAAAACGATATTATTCTTTTAAATACAATATTAGACGAACAAAAAACTGATACTATCTCGCAATCGGATTTTTTTGAGATTTTTGCATTTGAGCAATTGCTAAAAAATTTCGATTTATCAAACGACGAAATAAAATCTGGAAAAACCGGAGGCGGAGATGATGGCGGTATCGATGGTTTTTTTATCTTTTTGAACGATAATTTAATTTTAGAAAAGGAAATTAATAAAGACGAGATTAAAAAGAATCCCGCTATAGATTTGTTTATAATCCAAGCCACAGAATCAAAATCTTTCAATGAAGAGGTGTTTAATAAACTTTCCGATACAATTTCCAGTATTTTTGACTTAACAAAGGATATGGAAAAATTAAAGAATTTTTATAATGTAAGTGTGATTGAAAAATCCAGTATATTTAGAGATATTTACACCGGACTGGCATCCAAATATCCAAAAATCAATGTTTATTTTTTCTATGCGGCTAAAGCAGATACCAATAGTATTCATTTAAAGGTTAAAAACAAAGCCAAAAAACTTAAAGACAAAACAAAAAAATTATTGGGAGGTAGCAATGTAGAGGTAAAATTTGTGGGAGCGAGAGAGCTCTTAGAGTTTTTCCGCACAGAAAAAACATACACACTCCAACTGGAATTTACAGAAAACTTTTCTAAGGGAGAAAATGATTATGCAGTACTTTGCGATTTAGTGAATTACTATAAATTTGTCACAGACGATTCGAAAAATTTAAGAAAATATATTTTTGAATCAAATGTTAGGGATTATCAAGGAGAAGTGGAAGTTAATAAAGATATCAAAAAAACATTAGAGTCTGGAAGAAAAACTGACTTTTGGTGGCTTAACAACGGTATCACCCTTATTGCTAAAAAAGCTAGCGTAACAGGTAAGACAATTACCTTGGACGATGTACAAATAGTTAATGGTTTACAAACTACACGATGCATTTATGATTATCTTCATACAAAAAGAGATTTATCAAAAGAGAAAAACAAAAACTCTCTTTTGGTGAAAGTAATTATTACCGAAGATGTTGCTGTAAGAGATAATATAATAAAAGCCACAAATTTTCAAACTAGGATCCCGGACGCTTCATTGAGGGCAACTGATGTTATGCAAAGAGATTTAGAAGATTTTTTCAAAAACCATGGTTGGTATTATGACAGAAGAAAAAATTATTACAAAAACCTAGGAAAATCTGCAGATAAAATTATAAGTATCCCATATCTAGCACAATCTATTACAGCGATTTTATTAAAAGAACCGGATATAGCGAGGGGGCGCCCTGCATCAATTATAAAAAAAGATGATGATTACAAAAAAGTTTTTAATCCTTCTATGGATCTTAGAGTATATTTAAATATTGCCAAAGCGATGAAAAAAGTTGAGAATTATCTTAGGGATAGAGATGCAAAATTTACCGTGCCAGAAAAAACTAATTTTCGGTTTCATATTGCAATGATTACAATTATGCATGTATATAAGAAAAAAGATTATCAAGTTAAAGATCTGATTGATTTGGATATAAAAAAAGTTAACAAGAAACTTACAAACGATACGATTAAATTTGTTTTAAGTTCTGCGAGTAAATTTTTAACAACACAAGGCGGTACACTGGATAGTATTGCTAAATCCAGATCTTTTCTTGATAATCTTTTATCGATTGTAAAATTAAAATAAATTCTCGTCCAAAATATCGTTGCGCTTTGCGCAACGATACAAAAATTTTTCGGCTCGGCTAACGACAGGCAAAAAATTAGTGGGGGTCTGGGGGAGATAATTTTTTGCCTGTTGGCTGTCCGCCAAAGGCGGACTTGACTGCCGCCTTCGGCGGCAGTCAGAAATCTTCGTCAGGATTTTCCTGAAAATAAGTTCGGATTTTATTCAATAACCCCCGCAAATTAGATGCGTTTATCAGCGCATCTTTTAATTTCAGAAGAAATAAGATAAAATAAGTATATGGCAATCTTAGAGATTAGAAAATTTAATGAACCGATTTTGAGGAAAAGAGCTAAAGAGGCGAGGAAAGTAGATAAAGAAGTTAGAAAACTTATTGTTGATATGGCTCAAACAATGAAAAAGGGACAGGGGATTGGCTTAGCTGCTCCGCAAATAGGCGTGTTAAGAAGAGTAATTGTTGTTCAGGCACAGAGGATTTTGGGATTAATTAATCCTAAGATTGTTAAAAAGAGCAGGGAAAAGGGAAAAGACATAGAAGGATGTTTGAGTTTCCCTGGCATTTTCTTGGAAATAAAAAGAGCTAAAGAGATAGAAGTTAAGGCATTAGATATTAATGGTAAAAAGATTGAATTAAAAGCCAAAGGTCTTTTAGCTAGAGTTATTCAGCATGAAATTGACCATCTAAACGGAATTCTATTTATTAATCGCTTAGGTATTATTGATAAAATAAGATTTAAATTAAAATACCGTGGATTTAGTTAATTCTTTAATTCAAGACGGCTGGCTGAAGACTCCAAGAATAATCAGGGCTTTTAAAGAGATAAAAAGAGCTGATTTTATGCCAGATGATATTAAGAATTTAGCTGAACTTAATGAGGCATTAGCAATTGGTTATGGCCAGACAATTTCCCAGCCATTAACAGTTGCTTTTATGTTTGAGCAGTTACAGCCTGATTCAGGAGATAATATCTTAGACATTGGTTCTGGCTCTGGCTGGACAACTGCTTTGTTATCTCATATAGTAGGGAAAAAGGGTAAAGTTACAGCAATAGAGATAATCCCAAAACTAAAAGAATTTGGTGAGGAAAATATTGCTAAATACAACTTTATAAAAAAGGGCATAGCTCAGTTTGTTTGTGTTGATGGTTCTAAAGGATATGAAAAACAAGCTCCTTTTGATAAGATATTAACTTCAGCATCTGCTGAGCAGATTCCTCAGGCCTGGAAAGAGCAATTAAAACTTGGAGGCAGAATAGTTACTCCAGTTAGGAATTCTATCTGGGTTTTAATTAAGAAATCTGACAAGGAATTTGAAGAAATTGAGCATCCTGGATTTGTTTTTGTGCCCTTAGTTGAAGATAAATAATATGAAATACTTTATAACATTAGTTGTGGCTATTATTTTAATTGCAGGATTTTTGATTTGGCAGGGAATTTATTATCCAATAGAGCCTGGTTCTGATGAAACAGTTATCTTTTTAGTTAAGAAAGGAGAAGGAGCAAAAGAGATTGCAATTCATTTAAAAGAACAAGGTCTGATTAGATATAGTTCTTTTTTTGGGGTTTATGCCTTGTTTGAAGGAAAGGCAGAAGAGCTTAAAGCAGGAGAATATGAATTATCGCCTTCAATGACTGTTCCTGAAATCGTAGATAAATTAGCTTCTGGCGAGATGATTAAAAAGACAATCACTATAATTGAAGGATGGAATCTGAAGGATATTGCTGAGTATTT
The DNA here is from genome assembly GCA_030617105.1 of Candidatus Nealsoniibacteriota bacterium. Lineage (GTDB taxonomy): Bacteria > Patescibacteriota > Minisyncoccia > Minisyncoccales > GWA2-38-27 > JAUWYA01. The sequence continues at coordinate 14,486 of JAUWWC010000012.1, read as the reverse complement.
GAAAACAGAAGAACTGGACCCAAGTTTAGAAGGGTATCTTTTCCCTGACACTTATGAGATTTCGCCTGAAGACAGGATTGAGGAAATTGTTGAGAAGATGCTTGATAACTTTGATAAAAAACTAACCTTAGAATTAAGAGAAGAAATTGTTTCTCAAGAAAAGACCATCCATGAAATAGTAATAACGGCTTCTTTGATTGAAAAGGAAGTAAGAACTTTTGAGGATAAAAAGATTGTTTCTGGGATTTTATGGAAAAGATTAGAGAATAAAATGCCTTTGCAAGTAGATGCAACTATTACATATATTACTGGTAGAAAGAGTACAGAGATTTTGCAGGAAGAACTTGAAATAGATTCTCCATATAATACATATAAATACAAAGGATTGCCTTTTGGCCCTATTTGCAATCCTGGCATGGAAAGCATTTTAGCAGCTATCTATGCTCAAGATAGTGAATATTGGTTTTATCTTTCTACTCCAGAAGGAGAAACAATCTTCAGCAAAACTCTTAAAGAGCACAACCAAGCTAAGCAAGAATACCTTAAGTAAGTTTTTGCTTGGGATTAGAATAATTGGTATAATTAAGTAATGGCTAACTTTGATAGAAGAAAAATCTTATCAGTTTTCCTTTTTATTGTTTTTGTAATATCATTAATTGTTCTTACTTTTCTTTTAGTTACTTGGTTGCTTAGAAAAGGAGAGGTTTTGCGTCCTCCACCAGCTACAGGAGAGTTTCCTCCTGGTCCTCTTACTACTTTCCCTGAGCCGCCTCAATTTGTTGAGATTAGAGATTATTACTTTTCAGGTCCCTGGTCTTTGGAATCTTTGGAACAGATTAATATTCCAGTTAGCCGCGACCTCTCTGCTTTATACGCAATTTTATGTAAAGAAAATGAGGAATATGATATAATATATATTGGAGGAACAAAACAAAGAAATGTGGACTATGAAAGAAATGTGGACTATGAATGTTGGTTAGATAACTGCAATCAAAAAGTTGAGAATCTTTATATGGCAGCTTTTTTAACTTCTTCTGACTCTGAAAAAATTAAAGACAAGCTAATTCGTCAGCTGAATCCTGTTTGTTCTTCAGAAGAATAATTCTATGAATGGTTCAATTTACGAAAAATTTACTGCTGAAAAAAGCTTAATCTATATTGCAATAGGAGCAATTCTAATAGTTGCTATTATTATCTTTTATCTATTCGTTGTTTACAGCAAGGAAAGCATCCAGGTTTTATTGCCTAATGGGGCAGAAGAATGGGAGATTGGCCAAACCTATGAGATTACTTGGAAAGCAAAAGGAATAGATAAAGTTGGCATTGTTCTGTTTAAAGGAGCAGAGCCAAAATGGATTGCTGAAAATGTTAATGCTAAATTAGGCAAGTATGAATGGAAGATTTATCCTGGCCAGGAATATGGCTCAGGCTTCTGGATTGCTGTTGTTGAGTATCCCTGGCGAGAAGGTAATAAAATTGATTACTCAGATGGGGCTTTTGCAATTACTTTTCCTGAGTTAGCTAGCTGCGATTACTTGTCTATTGAGCAGGAATGGCTCTATCTGCCAAATGATTTGCCGAACTTAAGAAGAGTTTTCATTACTGAGGAAACTTACACAGGAAACTTAGACGGGCTTCAGGGAGCTGATGAAATATGTCAGACAGAAGCAGATAATCAGGGTTTTTCAGGGACCTGGCAGGCCTTTCTTGGCGGGGACAGCGATGAGGACCTGGCAATTGAGCGTTTAAAAAGAACTTACAGAGGCATAGATGGTGTTTTTATTGCTGCTGCGCCTTCAGCTACTTTAATTCGGGGAGCAACTTGTCACCGGCTTTTAGCAAAAAACTTTGATGAGTTTTTGACAAAGCTTTCAGGTTTAGTAATAGTTAATCAGGAGAAGTTTGAACAGGGATTTTTACAAGATATGGATAATCTTTGGTTGGGTCGTCTTGATGAAAAAAGCAAGAAAAACTGCACTGGTATTGCTGACGTACTTTCAAATCCCTACGGAGCTTTAGCTGAGAAATATAGTTTTACAACTACTTGTCAGAATTGGACTCAAGGAGATAAGTTTGTTGTAGGGTATCCTGTTCCAAAAGAAGAACCAAAACCATCATTTCCAACTTGCTATACTCCTTCTGGGCAATTTACTGATGCAGTTGCTGTGGGGGCTTTAGCTTCTGGCTTGGAAAATAAAGATAGTGTTTTCACTCTTTATCAAGGGAAATACTGCGATAGTAAGCAAAAACTTCTGTGCATTGAAGAGTAGGGCTTGACAAGATTTTTTAAAAGAGTAATATTTAAATATAATTGTCCATAGACAGCAGGCAAGCTAAGACCTGCCGAGGATAGGTTTTTTGCTGTCTGTGGGTAATCCACAGATTTTTTTATGGCTTTAACCAAAGAACAAAAAAAGAATATTGTTGAGAAATTGAAGCAAAACATTGATAAGCAGAAAGCAATGGTTTTTGTAGCAATTGAAGGCTTAAAAGCAGCTGAGCTTTTTGATTTAAGGAAAAGCTTAAAACAAGAAGATTGCTTATTGTCTGTTGCTAAGAAAACTTTATTGGATATAGCGTTTAAGCAGAGCAAGATGGAGTTTAATACTGAAGCATTGCAAGGCCAGCTCGCTTTAATATTTGGTTTTAAAGATGAGATTATAGCGGCTAAAACTGCTTATGAGTTTTCTTTAAAGAATAAAAACTTGAAGATTCTTGGAGGGTTTTTTGAAAATAAAGTCAGAGATGCTGAAGGAATCATTACTTTAGCAAAGATACCTTCAAAACAAGAACTTTTAGCAAAGGTCGTTGCAAGCATTTCAAGTCCTATTTCAGGATTTGCCAATGCTTTACAAGGTAATATTAGAAATTTAGTTTACGTATTAAGCGGAATAAAAAAATAACATGACTGAAGAAATAAAAAAAGAAGAAAAAAATGAGGAAAAGCCTCAAGAAGAACAAAAACCTGTTGAAGAAGTAAAAGAGGAAGTTAAGGAAGAAGAGGAAGAAGTTGAGGTTCCAGACAAGTTTAAGGCATTAGTTGAAGAAATAGAAAAGATGTCTGTTTTGGATTTGGCAGAATTAGTTAAGATTTTAGAGAAGAAGTTCGGTGTTTCTGCTGCAGCTCCAGTTGCTGCGGCTCCTGCTGCTGGTGTACCTGCTGAAGGCGCTGCTTCAGTAGAGGAAAAGAGCGTTTTCAATATTGAGTTGAAAGAAGTAGGGGAGAAGAAAATTGAAGTAATTAAAGTAGTTAGGGATGTTATGGAAAAGGGATTAAAAGAAGCAAAGGACTTGGTTGATGCAGTTGCCAGCGGCGCTCAGATGATTAAAGAAAATTCAAAGAAAGAAGAAGCAGAAGAAATCAAAAAGAAATTCCAAACCGCCGGCGCCAAAGTAGAGTTGAAGTAAAACAGGGAGCTTAGCTCCTTGTTTTTTTTTATTCCCCATATTGAAATTTTTAAGAAATAGGATATCTTGAAAGTAGGACTGGTACTATTTTGGAGATGAGAAAGTTTATTAGAATAATTTTGTATACTTTTAAAAATTATGCATAAACACAATGAAGAATATGTTATAGACTGTGCGATCTGTAAAAATAAGATCCCTTTTGAGCTCCCCGATGAGGTTTTCAATGCCTGTAAAGTAGGTAAGCTCATTATTTTCGCTGGTGCTGGAATTAGTACAGAGGCAATAAATGTTTTTCCATTTACTTTATACGAAGATATTAAAAGAGAGTTAAATGTTGGAAAAGATAAAAAGATAAGTTTTCCAGCGTTGATGACCCAATATTGTAAGGCATCTCACGGAAGAAAAGAGCTGTTGAATAAAATCAACGATAGGATTGATTATATAAAATCATTTCCCGAACTATACCGACAAGCAACCGAGTTTCACCGGGAATTATCTACTATTCATCAAATAAGAGAAATCATCACTACAAATTGGGACTCTTTTTTTGAAGAGGAATGTGGAACAACCCCATTTGTTGCTCCAGAAGATTTTGCGTTTTGGGATTATCCAGGTAGAAAAGTTTTTAAAATACATGGTTCTATAAACAATTTAGGGTCTATTATAGCGACAGAAGAAGATTATAAAAAATGCTACAAAGATTTACAAAAAGGTCTTATCGGTAGTAATCTAAAACTTCTCTTAGCCACAAAGACTGTTATTTTTGTCGGCTATTCATTTGGAGACGATGATTTTAATAAAATTTATCAATATCTTCAGAAGGAAATGAAGGGGATATTACCTCATTCTTATATTGTTACGCTAAGCGATGAGAAGGATATTAAATTTAAAAAGCTTAATTCAACTATTATTAAAACGGATGCTACTTATTTTATCTCAGTATTAAAACGTAGACTAGTTGAGAAACAACAAATGCTGGATGATAAGGAGTATGATACTATATTAAACGGATTATCTAAAATAGAAAATGCACACTTTAAGCTATCAAATCTTGATATAAAAAGAAAACCAGAAGCTATTTTTTGTGGTTCGTATCAAGATGGAGTAATACATTCTTTCGAAAGAATGTTACAAAAAAGAAATACTGGCGAATATTCTCATTTATGTAACATAGAAAGTAAAATTGATAGTTATTTCCGTTTAAGAAAAGTCTTTCTTAAACGGAAAAAATATTTTGACGTTGCCTATATTGATGGTTATTTGACAGGTCTTTATTGCTTCATCCCTGAACTTAGAAAAAAAATGGGGCTACCTTTATATTATGTATTTGGAAGTAAAAGTGACATTTTTAATTACAAAGACTATTTAAGAGTTAGTAAAAAAGCAAAATCTTTACATAAATCATCGTATAAGTGGGCTGAAAAAAAGGCCCGTAATTACAAGAAAGGGATTGTATTACATCACACGGCTTTCTTATTATAATATTTCATTTGAAGGCCCGACCGAGATGCGTTATTTAAGAAAATAAAATAAATCCAACAAAAAATCGTCCTCTGGGCGGTTTTATTTTTAGGCATTTGCTGTTGACAAATCTAATCTGGTTGATATAGTAGCGTTAGCACATAAACATAGAAAAAATAGAAGAAAGGAGGTAGAATAAGTATATGAAATACAATAAACTTGTCAGAGACAAAATCCCTCAGATTATAAAACAGAAAGGGGATGTTCCAATAACCCATATTGCTGGTAATGAAGAGTATCGGGAGAAACTGAACGAGAAATTCAGAGAAGAAGTTGATGAGTTTCTGAAAAAAAACAGCAAAGAAGAACTTGCTGATATTTTGGAAGTAGTTTATGCAATTCTTGATTTTATGAAGATAGACAGAGAAGAGTTAGAATCTTTAAGAAGAAAGAAAGCCGAGGAAAGAGGCGGCTTTAGAGATAGAGTAATTCTTGATGAAACAAAGTAGTAAAAAAAGAACATTAAAAACGTAAAAAAGAAAGGAGATAGAAAATGATAGATACTATTGTAAATGTTGTATCTTATGTCCTTCTCGCATTAGCCACAATAACAGCGATAATAGAGACTTTGGGCTATCTTCTTGTTGTTTTGGTCGCCAATATTGGTGTATCAGATGTAGAAGAGCACAAAGCAAACATGCTCCCTTTTATACTTTTCATCGGAGCTGCAATAGCAAAATACATTGCTAGTTGATAGAATTACGAAATTAAAACCCTTTGATATTATCAAAGGGTTTTTTATTTTGGGCTTGACTTAATTTTCAAAAGTGTTAAAGTTAAAAAACAAAAGAACTTTTAAAATTTAATAAGGATTTAGTAAGGAGAATAAAAATGAAGCCAACAAATAAAGTCGAAAAAAGGACGGCAGAAGAAAATAATATGGAGAATGATAGAGAAAATGAAGGAAACGAAAAAGACGAAGAATTTATTTTTGTGGCAGGACAGCAACCACCTTGGCAAGAATCAACGCACATTATAGCAACAAGAGGATTTATTAAAACGGTTTAAACTTAATAGCTGTATAAAAAGATACAGTTAAAACCGCTTGTTTTTCAAGCGGTTTTTTAATTTCCCTTGACAAAAGTTTTAAGGTTTGCTATAGTGTTGTTTATAAAGAGAAAGGGGTATTATATCTGGACACTGGGTTAGATTGGTTTTTCCTCCCTAATTTTAGTGTCCAGATATGATATCCTTTTTTGTTTTGGCTGTGAACTATCTGTGGAAAACTTTCGCTTGACTCTTTTCTTAGCTCATAATAAAATTATTTATTGTATTACTTTTTTAATTATGTCATAAAAACTATCTAGAGGAGGAACTAGATTCAAAATTTTGTTTTTTAATGATAAAATTAAAAAAGTATTTATGGGAGTTCAAACTTTAGTATGTAATTTTTTATATATTAAAGCTTGAACTCCTTTTTTATTTGGAGCAAAGGTCGATCAAGAGTGGCTTACCTTAGGCGAAACCTAAGGCAAGCCACTTATAATTATTAATTAATTAACAAAAAACTAAAATGAAAAAAATTGCAATTAGTTTAGGAATTATCGGCATAGTCGCCGCCATCGTAATCGGCGCCACCACTGCTTATTTCAGCGACACAGAAACTAGCACAGGAAATCTCTTTACTGCAGGCACGATTGATATTGAAATTGAAGATGGACAAACCTGGGAAGGAGGAGCTAAGTTGGAAGACCTAAAGCCTTGCGAGACAGCTTACATTAATTTTGTAATCCGCAACCCAGGAAAGAATCCAGTTAATGTCTGGAAGCACATAAAGAATGTTGTAACTGATGGAGGGATTCTGACAGAACCAGAAGTGGAAGCCGAAGGGGGGACGCCAATAGACGATATAGATAAGTGGATTCTTTACGATCTTTCAGTGAAGGTTCCTGAAGTTGGAGGTGATCCAGAGAGCAGTGGATGGTGGCAGACAATTTATGACGAAAATGTTACTGTGGCAGATATTACTTCTAAGATGATATTTTTAGGCATGATTCCACCAGGTGGAAGCATGGAAGTAACTCAAAGTTATCACTTGAGTCCTGATACGGGAAATGCATATCAAGGAGATACAATGACTTTTGATATTGAGATTTATGCTGAGCAGCTTAAAGGTGAGTTGGTGCTTAATACTAAGTCGGAAAGCGATAATTGGTTAATCCAGAGAGATGGCACTTGGGGTAAGTTGACTTACAATCTTACTAGTCCAGAGTTTGAGTACGAGTTTAATGGATATAATCTTAAAGACAGCACAGAGTATTGCTTGATTTACTATGCTGACCCATGGCCTGGCACTGGTGGTACTGAAATTGCCTGCGGAAGCACAACTAGTACCGATTTGAACTTAAGTGGTTCTGTAAATTTGGGAATGGATATTCCAGTTCCCGGCGACAATAATTCGCCAGATGGTGGAAAGATTTGGCTTGTCTTAGCAAGTGATTATGATAAGGATAACAACAAAATGACTGGATGGCATCCTGACGATTATTTATTTGAGACAGGCTTGATTACCTACGAGGATACTAATGATTAATTAACCAAGGTTTTGATTGTTAATGAATTCCGCCTTGCTTGTGGCTGGGCGGAATGATTAGCAATGAAAATATTTAAAATAATATATTACATTGTTGTTGCTTTTATTGGATTGATTGCGGTTTTGTTGGTGGTTTCGGTTTTCCCAATTACTGGAAATTTTAAAGTAATGATTGTTCAATCAGGTTCAATGCAGCCAGAAATCAAGATGGGAAGTATAGTTGCAGTAAAGCCAGCAGATGATTATAAGATTGGCGAGGTAATTACTTTTCAAGTAGCAAGGAATAAAGAGCCGATTACTCACCGAATTTACGATATTAAAGTTGTCGGAGGCGAGCCCCGTTACATTACCAAAGGCGACGCAAATAATGCTCCAGACCAAAGAGAGATTTCCCAGAGAGAAATTATTGGCAAGGTTCTATTTGATATTCCTTATTTAGGATATGTAGTAGATTTTGCCCAAAAGCCCATTGGCTTTAGTTTAATTATTATTATTCCAGGAGCTGTCATTATTTTTGATGAGGCAAGGAAAATTTATGGAGAGGTTAAAAAAAGAAAAGCGAAAAAAGCAGAATAAAGGAGTTATGAAAAAATCTATTTTGAAAATAGTTGTACTTTTATTAGTTATGGGTCTTAACTGGGCCGGGCTTTTAGCTATTGGTAAAACCCTTGCTTATTTCAACGATACTGAAAATAGTTTAGAAAATAATCTTTCTGTTGGAACTTTGGATGTTGTGTTGGTCCCGGCCGGGGTTTATGTTTCGGGTTTGATGTATCCATCTGATGAAACATCCACTTCAATTAATTTTTCAAATGTTGCAACTATTCCCGTTAAATATTTTTCAAAGATACTTCCCCTGACGGAAAATACGGATCCTTGCGCTTATGTCAATTTGGAAGCCACAGACGGCACACAAAATTATTCTGGTCCTTTGTTTGGGTTTGTTTCCACCACAGTCACGCCGGGAGGCCCTATCAATTGGAATTATACATTTACGATTAATTCTTCGGCGCCGCCCGCTGTTTGGGACAAGACCTGCTATTTCAAATGGTCTTTTACTGCTTGGGACAAGGATATGGTGGAGCCGAACAGTGGATTTATTGACATCGAAGAAAAATCAGGAGGTATAAAGATCGGCAAAACGATTGTTCTTAACGAAATTCTGGCAAATCCTAATGGGCCTGATGATGCTTATAAGCCGAACGGCGAATGGGTGGAGCTTTACAACAACAGCAATATTGGCATTGACGTTGCCGGATGGGTTGTTTACGACTCTGATGACGAGCATAAACTTTATATAACAGCTGGAAATACCAATACTGAAAACACAGTGGTTCCTGCGCATGGATTTTTGGTTGTCTATCGAAACGGAGACAGCGGTTTTACCATTGACGATGACATAGAGACAATAAGGCTATACACCGGCTATCCTGTTTCCTCTTCAATTTTGATTGATTCTTATTCATATAGCGACGAGAAACCAGAGGGATTTTCTTACGCCCGCATTCCGGATGGAGTGGGCGCATGGGTAGATCCAATTCCTACGCCTGGCGGACCTAATATTAATGATAATAACAATTATTCATTATTGCAGCAGCAAATAGAGCCTAAAGATGATATTACGTTTTCTGAACTTGTAGAAGAGTTTATGGGTTCTAATGGAGGAACAGGGGATTTAATAGAGGAATTAGAAGAATTAGAAGAGCCGATGGATATAGAGATAATAATAGAGCCAGAAATAAGTACGGTAAGTGAATTCCCAGAGGATAGCATTATTGAAACGACCACTCCTTCTACAGAAGAAGTTATAGTTATTCAAGAAGAACTGGTTGTTGAGGAACCCGTCCAAGTTCCAGAGAAAATTGAGGCGGGCGAGGAAGAACCGCCTATTGAAGAAGAACCTATTGTCGAAGAAGAGGAAATTCTTGAAGAAGAACCTGTTGTTGAGGAACCAATTGAAGAGGAGCCTCAACCTGAGTCAGAGCCATTAAAAGAACCCGAACCAGAACCCGAACCCGAACCCGAACCCGAACCTGAGCCTGAGCCAGAGCCCGAGCCAGAATTAAATAATAACGATAATACAGAAAATGAAGAAAATATTTAATACGAGTTTAATTGTTTTAGGAATAGGATTATTTTTTGCTAGTCCAGTTTTTGCTAATGGTTTGGTAGTTGAATTTGAATCTGATCCCGAACCTTTATTTAAGGAAGTAAATTTCTTGCCAGGGGAGATTGTAACTCGATCGGCTGATGTAACCAATAACTCTGGCGAAACTAAAAAAATAGGTTTGGAAATAATAAACAATTCTTCATGTTCAGGAACTTGCTTATCTGATGTGTTAGATTTGATTGTTAGTGAAAATGGAAGTATTTTATATTCTGGCTCTTTAACGACTTTTTATAAAGCTGGAGAAAAAATTCTTTCTAATTTAAATACAGGATCAACGACAAAATATTATTTTTCAATGACTTTTAATCCTGATGCTGGAGATGATTACCAAAACTCAACCACTAATTTTGATATTAAAATAGGATTTTTTGGCGAAGAATCAATAGGAGAAGAAATAATCCCTGGCGGTGGCGGAGGCGGTGGCGGCAGTATCATTGTAGCCGGATTAAGAATTTTTGATGAAAATGCTTCAGATATTACTGTTAATGAAACAACTATTACTTGGGAGACCAATCTTAATAGTACTAGTAGAGTAATTTATTCGCCTGAGGGTTTTCCGCATTTATTGCAACTAACTAACCCGCCGAATTATGGTTATGTTTTTTCAACTGACGAGGATTCAAATAAGGTTATTAATCATTCAATAACCATTATTGATCTTTTGCCAGGAACTACTTATTATTTTCGTTGTATTTCTCATGGTTCTTTGGCAATTACTACTGAACACAGTTTTACCACTCTTACTGTGATAGGAGAACAAGAGGAGGAAGAAGAAGAAGAGGAAGAGGAAGTAACTGGCGAGCAAGAAGAGGAGGAGGAAGAAGAGGAAGAGGTTATTATTCTTGAAGGAGAAACTGAACAAGGAGTTGGAGAACAAGAAGAGGAAGAAGAAGATGAGGAAGAAGAGGTTGTTGAAGGAGGAGAAAAAGGACTGGGCTGGCTTTTTGCAGCAATTGGCGATTTGTTTAGATTAGAAAATCTCTGGTGGCTCTTGTTACTTCTTATATTTATAATAATTATTTTGTATTGGTTGTCTCGCAAGAAGAAAAAAAGAGAAGAATAAAAAAACCATCGATATAATGCTCGATGGTTTTTTCTATATGTTCAATAAATTACATCTCTACTTTATATACTATTGAGCCATTTAAGAGATAGATTGTTTTGCCATCTTGAGAAATATCAAGGCCTTTGAGATTATTGAATTTTTCGCTCTGGAATTGTTTGATGATTTTGCCTTTTTTATCAATGATAACTACTCTGTTTTTTACTGGTTCTAAGAGATAAAGATAGGGGATATCTGCTTTGGTTTTGATTTTAGTAATGTTTTCTGGAAAAGGGAAGAAATCAGGAATTATAGTATCTTGGAGCGTGCCAGCATAATAGCGGAGAATTGAATTATCTCCATTTAAAATCCAAACCGAGCCATCAACTGTCATTGATTTTGGCTCAGAGCAAGGTCCTTTATCTTTCATCCATTTTTTAGCAGAACTCCAATTTAGAGCTCCTAACTTAGAATATTTAATAACCTCGCAGGTTTTCTTGTCTAAGAAATAAAGATTGGAAAGGTATGAAGCAGATATATCAAAACTAAATTCAAATGAAGGCGGGTCAACTAAAGAGCTGGAAGGAGAAGAGAATAGGTCTGGATATGGTTCATTTACAAGTTCAGGGTTTTCAATTATTTCTAATTTATTTGGTTCTTTTAGTTTTTCTTCAATTAATTGCTTTAAAGAAAGGATATCAGATTCTAAAGAGGTTTCTTGTTCAATTAAAACAGAGATTTCTCTCCAAGCTTGTTTAAGAAGAGCGTTAGCTTCTTCTTCATTTTTAAAGATTAAAAAGCTTTCTGCCTGATTAACTTTTTTTTGGATTTCAATTAAAGACTTCCTAACTCCGCTTTCTTTCATTTCTCCTGCTTTTTTAAAGATTAAAAACCCTAAAGCAAGAACAAAGATTAAAACAACAATCAGGGTTAATTTCTTTTTGATGTTTGTTTTAGGTCGAAACTTTTCTATTATTGGACTTGGAGTAGGAATCTTTATTTTAGGCAATTTTATCTTAGGTAATTTCGGCTTTTTGAAGATTTTTAACAATTTAAATGGGAGTCTAATTTTAGGAAAGGAGAACTTCTTTTCATTCTGGAAAAGAATTGGTTGGGATTTTTCTGCTTTTTCAGACTCTGCCTTAAGAACAGCCAGGAAGCAGATTCCAGAAATCTTTGAACCGTCACCTTTAGTAAAAAGAGAAGCAGGCAGAATCTCTTTTATTTTTTTCCCATTGATCTTTTCCGCTTGTGTTCCTGCTTGGGCAATCTTAGATAATAGATTTTGCTGAAACAGAAATTCAAAAACCTCTTTAGTTAGAACCAAGATTATATCATCTTGCACTAGTTTTCCTGAAACAACATTAATAAAGATTTTCAAAGGATAGGGTTCCATTTCCCTAAGGTCTAAGTTTTTGCCAATATCAATTATCTCTCCACCCCTTAAGAGAAGAATTTTGAGTTCACCTGTCTTTGTAAAATTTAAATTGAAATTATCTAAAGAAAGAATAGTAAGGTTTAAATTACCTAACCAACTGACATTTTCTTTTTTCACTTCTTGTGCTAAATATTCATTTGCTTTTTTCAAACAATGGGAAAGAGCTTTTTCAGGAGATTTAATAGAAAAAGTATAATAGTTTTTCTTAATGACTTTGGACAGATCGTCTAAGAGCTTTGAATTTTGAGGCAAGGTATTTTGAAGTTCTCCAATAATGTATAAGCTTCCCAGGTTTTTCTCGTAAATATTTTCTGGCTCATAAACAAAACTATCAAAGATTTTATCTTTTTTCAGTTTAGGATTAAAATGTAGCTCAAAAATTTGCATACTTATATATATATTGTAATATATATAGAGATGATGGGCAATTGGGCGTATAGCTCAGTGGTTAGAGCGTACGGTTCACATCCGTGAGGTCTGTGGTTCGAATCCACATACGCCCACAGTTCATTAGTGCGTGGAACCCAGTATCGGTTTTTTAAAATGACCCGGTTTTTGGAAATTTTTACCGAGGTCAGCCCTCTTTAGCGATGCTGGTTTTTCCCGGGAGGGCTGCCCTAACATAAGCCCTCCCCCTTTTTTGTAATAAAAAAGCCCAGATTAGTCCGGGCTTTTAATATATTCTTGATAATACTTTGCTATACTTAAAACAGTTAAAAAACCTGCTATTAGTAGTATTATATTGATAAAGTAAATTGAGAATTGAAAAACAGGAATTTTAAAGGATGTTTGAATAGCCAACGAAATCAGCCAAAGTATTATCACTAGAAATAGAGAATCTGTTTTAGCCTTTGCCAGCTTGTTAGGTTCAACTCGTACTTTTTTCATCATAATAATCCATCCATTTATAAGGAGCAAAAGTTCGAGGAAGATTATTACAAATGCTAGAGTTATAGTAGAAGTAAATAACAAAAATGGTAGATCTTTTAACGCCCATCTATAGACCAAGATTAAGATAATCAAATTTGGCACAACAAATACTTTGTCTCTTAATCTATCAAGTAATGCTCCAAACAGGCTTGTTGTTTTTAAAATCTTGGCTATTGCTCCATCAAGAAGATCACTTAACCCAGCGATCAAGGCAAGTGTGACCATTATCCAGAGTCTTTCAGGTGCAGTAAAAGCAATTACTGGAATCCCAATCGTAGAGATTAAGCCAATATATGTAATAAAATTAGCTAAATTCCGAAGATACCAGTTTCTTATTACTTCTTCTTCGGTTTTAACTTTTTCATTCATTTCATTCTCCTTTTATTTTCAGTTGATAAAGAACATTTTTGTTTTTTATTGGATATAGTATAATATACTAATGAGTATTTTTTTGCAAGGGTTAGTTTGGCAGTTTTGGGATGTGCCAAAAGCAATTCTAAAGGCCTGGCAAACTTTTCTTTGGTTTAATTTAAATTATTTCTCAGTTCCTGTTCTATTGAAAACGTATTTTTCTCATTGGCGAAGATATCATTATGCTTATGGTAAGCCATTTGAATTCTGGAAAAACATTGAGATCTTTGTTTTTAATATGATGTCTCGAATTATCGGGGCAATATTAAGAACTGTTTTTATAATTATCGGTTTAGCAATAGAAATCCTAATAATTCTAATAGGCCTAATTGTATTTTTAGCATGGTTAGTTTTACCATTCTTTTTAATTCTCGGCTTAATCTTTGGAATTAGGTTAGTTTTATTATGAAAAAGCAAAGGGCTTTCACCCTAATAGAGATATTAGTAGTAATAGCCATTATTGGTGTTATAGCAAGTATTATTTTAGTAGCTACCAGGTCAGCTAGAGACAAAGCAAGAATAGCTAAAGGGCTTCAGTTTGCTTCCAGCGTGCACCATGCTTTAGGCGCTTATGCAGTAGGAATATGGGATTTTAACGACCAAGCAGATCCTACTGCTGATAGCAGTGGTTATAGCAATGACGGAGATCTTGTCAATGGTCCTATCTATCGTTGTGCCAGCACTGACTCAGAGCACACCTCAAGCGGAAAAGGATGCTCTTTGTATTTTGATGGTGTGAATGATTATGTGATAGTAAATAACAATTTTGTTGTTAGTCCTACATCTTTAACAATATCAGCTTGGTTTAAAAAAATTGGTCCGGGAGCTAACTATGAATGTGTTTTACATAAGTCTTCTGACAATACTATAGGCAGCAGCGAATATTGGCTAGGCGTTGATTCAAATGATTATTTAACTGCAACTATTGGAGCTAGAACTGGAGTAGGCTGGGCAGCGGGACAAACTTCAATTAAAGCAACTTTAGGGGTTTGGTATCATTTACTAGCAACCTGGAACGGATCTGTAGTTAAAG
>JAUWWC010000008.1 GCA_030617105.1 Candidatus Nealsoniibacteriota bacterium | reverse complement strand
GATTCCCATTCTTTTAAAAATTGGATTCAGGCCTAAGAAAGTTTTAAACTTTTCTGAACCCGGTTTTCTAAGAGCAGTTAAATTAACTATTCCCAGAGCCATTGGCTTGGCTGCTGGCCAGATTAACTTAATAGTAATTACTGCTATTGGCTCTACTTTAACAGCAGGAAGCATTGCAGTGTTTAGCTTGGCGAATAATCTTCAAAAACTTCCAATAACTCTTATTGCTATTTCTTTTTCTACTGCTGCTTTTCCATTTTTAGCATTATATTTTTCCAAAAAAGATAAAGAAAAACTCATTCAAGAGTTTTCTTCTGTTTTCAGACAGATTCTTTTTTTAATTGTGCCTATTAGCATTTTAATATTTATTCTAAGGGCTCAGATTGTTAGAGTAATTTTAGGAACAGGAAAGTTTGGCTGGGCTGATACCCAGCTTACTGCTGCTTGTTTAGGTATTTTTAGTTTTGCTATTTTTGCTTATGGCTTAGTGCTTTTAATTTCTAAGACCTTCTATGCTTTTCAGAATACTAAGATACCTGCCTTAGTAACCTTATTTACAGTAGGATTAAATATTGCTTTATGTTTTTTCTTTGTTTGGGTTTTAGAGTTTGAAAACGCTTTTCAAAGATTTTTAATAAGTTTTCTTGATCTTCAGGGAATCAAAGAGAATTCAGTTATTGGTCTTCCTTTAGCTTTAGCTGTTTCAGGAATATTTCAGATATCTTTGCTTTTAGCGCTTCTTTACAAGAAAATAGGGGATTTTAGAATAAAAGAGATATTTGAATCCTGCATTAAGATTTTAGCTTCTAGCGTTTTACTTGGCTTTGCTTGTTATTTCGTTCGTCAAGCTATAGCTGATTTTGTTAATATGCAAACCTTTGCCGGAATATTCTTTCAAGCTGCTTTGGCAAGCGTAGCAGGAGTTATTGTTTTTATTGCATCTGCTTTTGCATTAAAATCTCCAGAAATAAAAGCATTAAAAACAGTAATTTCCAGGAAAATAAATGGAGATTAGAATGGGTCGTCGCCAAAATGCTTGACACATTTAAATAATGGGTGTAAGTTAATATATTGTTCGTTAAGTAAAGAATATGGGAATTTTAAATAAGGAGAAAGAAATGAAAGCTGAAATTATTACTCAAATGATTTGCGATGGAGCTCTTGCTTTTGTGCACGGAGAAAGACATCCAATTAAACGGATTCTCATTCCAGAAGCAAATAATCTTGTCATTACTCCTTATGGGAATAATCTCTATGTATGAGAGAATTTCAAAAAAGTAGCTTGTGAAACAATCAAAGAAATTGAAATCCCAGATGAACTTGTAAAAAAAGCAGTTAATTTTATGAAATCCAGAGATTCTCTCCTTGAACAATTTCAAAAGTTCATTGAAGAATAACATCTTTTTCTATGAACTACAACAGTCCGCTAAACCAACAAGGGCGGACTTTTTTATACAAGAATTTTATCATTTTACTATTAAGGTATTTTTTTAAAGTTTGTGATAATATCACAATTGTAGTAAAATATAATAATGGTTAGGAAAAGAATTAAAATATTGAAGAAGGATTTATATAGATTATATCATAAGGAAAAGAAATCAGCGCTTAAAATAGCAAAAATTTATAATTGTAATTCTGAGACTATTGGCAATAGACTCCGTGAATTTAATATTCCTCTAAGATTTAAATATAAAATATATAAGAAAGATTTATATAGATTATATAAAACACAGAATAAGTCTACTCTTAAAATAGCAAAAATTTACAATTGTAGTCCGACAACCATATCTAATAGACTCAATAAATTTAATATTCCAAAAAAATCTATATGTCAAGCGCGCACACATTATCCTAGATATAATTTTAAAGGAAATTTATCAGAAAAGTCTTATTTAATTGGGTTCAGATTGGGAGATTTAAGAGTTTATAAGACCCAACCTTATTCTGAAACAGTAATAGTCCAAGGTCACACAACACAGGGAGTTCAGGTAAGATTAATTAAAAATTTATTTAGTAAATATGGAAGAGTTAGTATAACCAACCAGAAAGATGGGAGTATTGATATAAACTGTTATCTTAATGAAACCTTTGGTTTTTTATTACCTAAGAAAGATGATATAGAATCATGGATATGTAAAAATAAAAGATTTTTTGTAGCATTTATAGCAGGTTATATTGATGCTGAGGGAAGTTTCGGTATTAATCAGGGGAAGGCACGATTTAAAGTGGATTCTTATGATAAAAGAACCCTTCATAAAATGCATTCATGGTTGATTAAAAGAAAAATAAATAGTAAGATTTCTTTAATTGGCAAAAAAGGGAGACTTAGGTCCGAAGGATATCATTTTAATAATGATTTGTGGAGATTGAATGTGAATGAAGCACAAAGTATTTTAAAATTTGTTAATATTATAAAACCATTTGTTCGTCATAAAAAGAGATCGAAAGATATTAATATTATTTTAGAAAATATAAGGAAAAGAAAACAAAAGGGAACAATTTAATGCAGTATAATAAAAATAACATCCGCAATTTTTCAATTATAAGCCATATCGATGCTGGTAAGTCTACTTTGGCTGACCGTTTTTTAGAATTAACCAGCGCTGTTTCATCAAGAAAAATGAGGCCTCAGTTTTTAGATATGATGGATTTGGAAAGAGAAAAGGGGATTACTATCAAGATGCAGCCAGTTAGAATGATATATAAGGAATTTATTCTGAATCTGGTAGATACGCCTGGCCATGTTGACTTTTCTTATGAAGTTTCAAGGTCTTTAGCAGCTGTAGAAGGAGCTATATTATTAGTTGATGCTAGCCAGGGAATTCAAGCGCAAACATTAGCTAATTTAGAATTAGCTCAGAAGCAAAACCTGTTTATTATTCCAGTGATTAATAAAATTGACTTGGCTCAAGCCAATGTTGAGCAAACCGTAAATGAAATAGCTAAACTACTTAAAGTTAAACAAGAGGAAATTATTAAGATTTCAGCTAAGAATGGAACTAATGTTGAACAGGTTTTAAAGGCTGTTATTGATAAGGTTCCTTTGCCAGATATTAAAAAAGAGAAACCATTTAGAGCTTTGATTTTTGATTCAATATATGATCAGTATAAGGGAGTAATTGCTTATGTTAGAGTTATTGATGGACAAGTTAAAAAAACAGACAAGATAAAGCTCTTGGCTATTAAAACTTACGCGGATATAAAGGAATTGGGGTTTTTTACTCCTGAACTTGTTTCGCAGGAAAAACTTTGCGCAGGTGAAATCGGCTATATTGCAACAGGTATTAAAGAGCCTGGGAAAATAAAAGTAGGTGACACAATAGCAATGTCAGATGTTAAGCCATTGCCTGGCTATGAAGAACCAAAGCCAATGGTTTATGCCAGCTTGTATCCTGAAAACCCAGATGATTTTGATTTATTAAAAGACGCTCTTTCTAAATTAAAACTTAATGATCCTTCTTTGGTTTTTGAGCAGGAAACAAAGGAATCATTGGGAAGGGGATTTAAATGCGGTTTTCTTGGAACTTTGCATGCTGAAATTATATCAGAAAGAATTCGTAGAGAATTCGGATTTAATCTAATAATTTCTTCTCCTTCTGTTGTATACAAGGTTGATGATAAACTGATTTATTCAGCAACTGACTGGCCAGAATCAGGACAGATTAAAAAATCTGAAGAGCCATGGGTTTCCCTTGAAGTTGTAACTCCAAATAGATATATGGGTAAAATTATTGAAGTATTGAAAAATCTTAGAGCAAATTATATTAGAACAGATTATCTTAGTTCAAGAATATATAATCATTCATTAGCGAACCAAGGTTCTCGAGGAGCGAAGCGACAAGAGGTTCTTAATTCAGAAAGAATTATTTTAGTTTATGAGATTCCCTTAAGAGAAATTATTGTTAATCTTTATGATAGAATAAAAAGCGTGAGCCAGGGATATGCTTCAATGAATTATAAGTTCTTGGATTTTAGAGAGGCAGAATTGGTTAAAATGGATGTTTTGATTGCTGGAAAAAAAGAATCTGCTTTTTCAAAGATTGTTCCTAAAGAAAAAGCTTTTGCAGAAGGAAAGGCATTAGTTAAGAAACTAAAAGAAACCTTGCCTGCTCAGCAGTTTTCAGTTGCTTTACAGGCTGTTATTGGAGCAAATATTATAGCCAGAGAGACAATCAGGGCTAGAAGAAAAGATGTTACTGGTTATCTTTATGGAGGAGATTATTCTCGCAAAAGAAAGCTTTTAGAAAAACAGAAAAAAGGGAAAAAGAAACTAAAAGAAAAGGGAAGCGTTCGCATCCCTGCTAAAGTATTTCTTGAGGTTTTCAAAACCTAAGCTTTTGTGTTAAGATAACTAACCGAATAAAGGAGCTAAGCTAAGAAAAACCATACTTAAGACAACCAGAGAGATTAAAGTAACCCAGATTATTTTAAAAACTGTTTTGGGCTTAAGTGACATATTAATCTATGATAGCAAAGTTTAGAAAAAAGAAAAAGAGAAGTTTTGGCAGAAATATATTTTTTTCAGTTTTGTTTGGAGTATTGCTTTTACTTGTTATTGGATTTTTATTTGTTACAAATTGGAAAATAAAGCAAAGAAGAGCTGAGCTTGCAGCAAGAACTGCAGCTTTAAGACAAGAAATTGCGATTTTAGAGCAGAAGAACCAAGAGATAAAAGATAGAATTTCTCAAATAGAAGAAGGGGAATATTTAGAAAAAGTAGCCAGAGATCAACTTGGTTTAAAAGCTCCTGGAGAAGAGGTAGTGGTTGTTCAGAAAGAAGAGGAGGAAGAAAAAGAAGTTGAAGAGAAAGAAAAAACCTGGTGGGAGAAATTTAAAAGTATTTGGACGCGGGATTAGTATAGTGGTATTATACTTGCTTCCCAAGCAAGAGAGGCGAGTTCGATTCTCGTATCCCGCTCAGGTATGCCGGAGTAGCTTAATGGCAAAGCAACACATTCGTAACGTGTAGATTGTGGGTTCGAATCCCACCTCTGGCTCAATAAATACAAAAACCGGAGAATATTTTTACTCTCCGGTTTAGATGAGGCTAAGCTCTACAGCTATCTCTTTTCCGCCAATTTCTTTGCAGAGAAATTGCTGAACTTGAGTTGCGTCTTTTTGGCTTTCTACTGTTATAACGGTTGTAGTTACTTTTTGTCTCCACCAGGGTTTTTCTGTTTCTGTTATAACGACCCTGATTGCTCTATGAAGTTTTCCTATAACCCTCATAATACGTTCGTAAGCCATTCCCGCATCTATCATATTTGTTATTTGCTTAGTCATTTTGACACCTCACTTTCCTTAAAAGAACATTGATTTACACTTACATTTTAACATATTATATCATATTTGTCAAGGGCTATTGACAAATTTAGAGGATAAAAATATGATACGGTATTGTAGTTTTACAAAAGAATAAAGAATGATTAATTGTTTGGAAAGGAAATGAGTATGAGTAAAAAGCAAATTGGAGACATTATTCAAATTTTTGAAGATGCAGCGAAGAGCTTTGAGCAATTGCACAAAGAAGCCAGCTTGGCTTTACCAGATCAAGATGCCTACAATAAAAAGTTATTTGAAAAAGCGGAATTATTAGTTCAACTCCCTCTCCGATTGCCTTCAGAAGTAGAAGGAATAGAAGAGGAAGTGTGGAAAACGACGTTGAAATGGATAGAATATTTCGCTAGGAGGGCAATAGAGGCCCTCGGGAGCAGGGAGACCTTCGCCTTAGGTGCTTTGTTAATACATCCAGGACAAATGGACATAGAAGATAATGATTTACAGAAACTGATTGGTGAATTGAAAACTTCACAGAACAATTAAAAGGAGATTAATTTTCAAAAAGCCCTATTGGACTAGCAAAGTTCAATAGGGCTGTTTTTTTTGATTTTTAAGGATTATTATGTTAAACTTAGAATAAATAATACCATCAGATATGGATAATTCAGATGTTAAAATTGAAGAGTTGGAGAAGAGAATCCATGATTTGATGGACTGTCTTTGACATTATTGGGAAAGAAAAAAAAATAAAAGAATTAGAAAGTAGAAATGATTGGAGATTAGGCAAAGAGATAGCTGATTTAAGGCAGGAAGTTGATGCAATAAGAAATCTTGAGCAGAGAATTCAACAAGGCAAGATTCAAGGTTTAGTAAAAGAAATAGAACAAGAGGAAATTAAGGTTTTCCTTTCAGGAAAATATGACAAGAATCATGCTATTATGGAAATATTCTCAGGGGCTGGTGGAATAGATGCTCAGGATTGGGCAACAATACTCATTAGAATGTTTGAGCGATATTGTGAGAGAAAAGGGTTTCAAACAAAGATTATTCATCAGTCCTTTGGTGAAGGAGGTGGACCTGAAGGAAGAATTGGAACTAAATCAGCAACTCTGGAAATTAAAGGAAATTATGCTTATGGGTTTTTGAAAAAAGAAACAGGTGTTCATAGATTGGTTCGACAGTCACCTTTTTCTGCTAAGAAGCTTCGTCATACTTCTTTTGCTTTAGTTGAAGTTTTGCCTGAGATAGGAAAAAAAGAACAAGAAGAAATTAAAATAAAAGATGAAGATTTAAGATTAGATACATTTAGAGCTTCTGGTCCTGGTGGGCAGTATGTAAATAAAAGAGAATCAGCTGTAAGGATTACCCATATTCCTACAGAAATTACTGTTTCTTCTCAATCAGAAAGGTTGCAGGGATTAAATAAAGATAAAGCAATGAAGGTTCTTTATGCTAAACTTTATCAGCTAAAAGAAACAGAACGTCAGAAAGAATTAAAAGAAATTAAAGGAAAAGCAGTTTCTGCAAGTTGGGGAAATCAAATCAGGTCTTATGTCCTGCATCCGTATAAATTAGTTAAGGACTTAAGGACTGGAGTTGAGACATCAGATGTTGAAGAAGTTTTAGATGGTAATTTAGACCAGTTTATAGAAGCTGAAATTAAATAATGCTTTCAATAAATAACATTACAAAACTATATCCATCGCGAACAGGCAACGCTCCAACTATTGCACTTGATAATGTTTCTTTTAAAATAAATGGAAAGGAATTTGTTTCTATTGTTGGAAAGTCAGGAGCTGGCAAGACAA
This sequence comes from Candidatus Nealsoniibacteriota bacterium, assembly GCA_030617105.1. Lineage (GTDB taxonomy): Bacteria > Patescibacteriota > Minisyncoccia > Minisyncoccales > GWA2-38-27 > JAUWYA01. Next base: position 21,322 of record JAUWWC010000008.1, on the reverse strand, counting down.
CTCTGCTCAAACTAATTTTAGCTGAAGAAAAACCAAGCAAGGGCCAGATTTTTTTTGATGATTTGAATATTCATGAGATAAAAAGGTCTCAACTCCCTAAATTAAGACAGAGGATTGGCACGGTTTTCCAGGATTATAAATTGTTTCCTTCAAAAACAACCTATGAAAATGTTGCTTATATTATGGAAGCAATGGGAGCAAGCGAGCAGGAAATTAAGCGAGATGTCCCCCAAATTTTAGAGATTGTTGGATTATTAAACAGGGCTGATAATTTTCCTAATGAGCTTTCTGGAGGTGAAAAACAAAGAGCAGCTATTGCCAGAGCCCTTATTCATAGGCCAGATATTATTTTAGCTGATGAGCCCTTTGGCAACCTTGATCCTTATCACACTTTTGATATTATTAAGCTTCTGATAAAAATCTATGAACTTGGCACTACCGTCATCTTAGCTACTCATGATAAAGAAGTAATCAATAGTTTAGGGAAAAGAGTAATTACGTTAGATAGCGGCAAAGTGATCAGGGACGAGGAAAGGGGCCGCTTTATACTGTAAATATGTTTACATCGCTTAGAAGAGTAATTAAAACTGGTTGGAGGGGTTTTAGACGGAATATAGGGTTGAGTTTGGCTACCATTCTTATTATGGTAATGGTTATTTCTTTGGCAACTTTACTGTTTCTTTTAAGTCCAGTTTCTGACATTTTAATTACTGATATCAAAGAAAAAGTTGACATCTCAGTTTATTTTAAAGAGGATGTTTTGTCAGAGGATATTTTAGAAGTTGAAACAGAGATTTTAAAAATCCCTGAGGTAAAGGATGTTGAATATGTTTCTAAAGAGCAGGCGCTTGAGAAATTTATTGAAAGACATAAAGATGACCCAGTTTTAATGGAATCATTAACTGAAGTTGGCGCTAATCCTTTTTTAGCTTCATTGAATATTAGAGCCTGGGAAGTTTCACAATATGAGCAAGTTACTAATTTCTTAGAGACAAGTCCTTTTAGAAGTTTAATTGATAAAGTTGATTATCACCAAAGAAAGCCAGTAATTGATAAAGTTTTTTCAATGGTTTCTGGGTTTTATAAAATAGGGATTTTCTTCAGCATTGTTTTTGCAGTAGTTGCTGTTTTAATTGCTTTTAACACTATCAGAATAGCAATTTATAATTCAGGAGAGGAGATTTCAATTATGCGTCTGGTTGGTGCTTCAAACTGGTTTGTTAGAGGACCATTTCTGATTCAAGGGATTATTATTGGATTTATTGCTGCTTTAATTACTCTTTTAATAAGTTTTGGGCTTTGCTATGGGTTTGATAATAAGATTAAAGCAATTGCTCCTGAAATAAGCATATACAGCATATTTGTTAGCAATTTCTTTCTCTTATTCTTAATTCAACTTGCAACTGGCATAGGATTAGGTGTAATATCCAGTTACGTAGCAGTAAGGAAATACTTGAAGATATAAGATTATTTGGAGGGTCTGCTAGTGGTAGGCAACAGGTTTCTGGAACCTGGAACGAAGGTTCGAATCCTTCCCCTCCAGCATTCAAGTCGGGATAGGCTAAGCCTATCCTAAAAGTATAGATTGCGTTAAACTCGGTTTAACGCAAAACTAAGTGCCAGCCAGCTATGATCAGAGGGTTAATAGCTCTCTTTTGCTTGACAGGATTATTTTCATTATGCTAAGATTAAAATGCCTGAGATAAGGAGGAGGTCCTTTGGAAGGAAAATAAAGGCTCTTCGAGGACGAATAAGTGGGTTGTTCGGACTCTCTATCAGGCATAGGGAAGGAGCTGCCCCCTTTCATCGTTCTTCCTCCTTATTCTTAATAGTTCTTTCGTATAGAGGCCTCAAAAACCTCTTTTTTATTTAATCATTACTATGTTATAATGAAAAAAGACGTATTTTATGATTATAGCTTCCTTATTTGCTTCAATCGCTACTGTTTTAATTGAGCTTTTTGCAAGAGGCAAAGGCATTGTTCTTATTTCCTACGGCTTTATTGTGATTTTGTTAGTTCTTCTGCCTCGTTTCTTTTATAACTTTGATGCAAACATTAAAAAAACTGTTAGAAATGAATGGGTTAAAAAGCTTGAATATTTTGGTTTTTTCATAGTTATTTTAAATGCTCCTGCTAGTTTAATTTTCCATGATTTGGCTTTTAACTACGATAGATTTCTTCATTTTGCTGTAGCTTTCCTTTCTTTAATAATTTTCTTATTGCTCTGGCTGCCAGTTATGAAGATAAATGGGGAAGAAATTAAAAAAGGAAAACTGCTGCTTTATCTTTTCGCCATTTTATTTGTTTCTCTTTTTCTTTGGGAAATATTGCAGTATAACATTGATCAAGTGTTTGGCACAAAACTGTTTTTTGATGCAGAGCAGGAAATAAAGATTGATTTTTTGGAAGATATCTTATTTGGAACGTGCGGATTGCTTGTTGCTGTAATTTATATTAACTTTTCTTTCAAGAAGTTCTTACTTGTGTTAAGATAATCTGATTGACATAATCATAAATATTTTGTAATCTATTAAATTAAAACGGTTCTTTGAAATTAAAAACTGAAAAAGGAAAGGGGAAAATTATGACAGAAAAACATGCAAATTGGTCCATGGAGGTTGAGATAATGTCTCAATTGCACACAATACATTATCCAGCATTCGTGTGGAACAGCAGAGTTTTTGGACGCCTATGCGCTTGTAGTCTTCTGAGCTTTTTTATTTTTCTGCCTCGTGGAGATAGTGGGTTTAAGAGATTTTACTCACTGAAAGAAGTCCTTGCATTTCTAAAGAGAGAATTATTGGACACACCGCCTCATTTGGAAGAAATCTCTAAAGATCTTATTGAGATAGGTAGGCAACTTTCAATAAACACATGTCCTACTAAAGAAGATGAGAACGTTGTCAAACCCCTCATTAGTAAATGGAAAAAGCTAATTGCTCCAATTGCTATATAGTTAAGATGGAATATTCCAGAACGGGCCGAGGAAAGGGAATACTTGATGGTGGAAGGATAAAGAAATGAGGCAAAGCTGACCTATAGTGCTTGTTATGACCAAGTCCTTCTGGGAGAAATGTCTCTCCAGCCCTTAAGCTCCCTTTCCTCGATTTATTAATAGTTCTTTAGACCCAAAGTTGGGCTCAGAAGTGAGCCCTAAAGTCGAAGTCCTTAAGGCATTGCCTTAAGGACTTTTTTAGTGTTGAGATATAGGATTGAAGCCATTGTATCCTCTTTGAAATTCTTCAAATGTCATTGGTTTTTTGCCTTCTGGCTGGAGTTTTTTAATTATTAATTTGTTGTCTTTTACGTTAGCTTCCAGAATTTTAATCCTTAAGGTTTTGTTTTTATGTTTAATAAAAGTAAAAGTTCCAGGCCAGGGATTAAAAGCTCTTATTTGTCTTTCAATTTCTTGAGCTGATTTATTCCAGTCAATCTTGCCGTCTTCTCTTTTCAAAATTTTGGTATAACTTGCTTTTGATTCATTCTGTGGTTTTGGTTTAATTTGGCCCTTTGTCCACTTAGGAATTGTTTCTATAAGGAGCTTAACTCCTAAATTAGCCAATTTTTCACAAAGTTCTGGATAAGTAAATTTTTTAGAGATTAGAAATTTAGAATTAGAAATTATCTTTCCATGGTCTATCTTTTCATCCATAAGTATTATTGTCACGCCTGTTTCTTTATCGTTATTTAGAATGGCTGTCTGAATAGGCGATGGGCCGCGGTATTTTGGCAAAAGAGAACCATGGACATTAAGACAACCATATTTAGGAATTTTTAAAATGTCTTTAGGAATAATTTTGCCATAAGAAGCAACAATAACCAAATCTGGTTTTAATTCTTTTAATTTCTTAAAGTCATAAACCAAAACAGGCTTATATTTGTTTTCAATAAGCCCTTGTAAAATTATTGTTCCAAATTCTCCAGTGCCTAAAAATATTATTTTCATAAATTCATTTCACAATTCGCCATATAATCTCAGATTCTTTCGCAGCGAATTCTAACAATTCGCCGTCATCATTAATTACATACCATTTTCTTTTTGTTTGGCTCCAAATCATTGGCTTTCCCTGAAAAAAGGGCTTTTTAACTATTTCTTTTGGCTTTAAGCGATCTAATTCCAGCCATTTTTTGAAAACTGTTTCTATTGCATAATCCAAGTCCCTTGATTTTGCCCATTTAGCCACTTTGTCAATTGCTTGCTTGGCTTTTTTTATAGAACCTGCTAATTCTAAAAGCTGTTTAGCTGGTTTGGTAAATCTTGAGTAAACTCTTTTTCTTTTTTTAGCATCTCTTTTAATTTCATCCAAACTTAATCCTTTGGTTTTGAAATAAAAAGTGACAATTTGGCGAATAGCTGTTTCTTCTGTAAGTTCTGTATAATATTTGATTTGTCCTTTTTTAATGTATTCTTCAATCTTTTTAGCAATGCTCTTGCCTATGCCTTGAATTTCTTCAAGCCCTTTTCTTCCTTTCTTTTTATATATTTCAGAAACATCTTGTTTCAAACTTTCTAAAGCTTGAGCTGCTTTATGATAAGCACGTGGTTTAAAAGCCACTCCTTTTATATTCAAAAGTTCTTCTATTTTATATAATATTTTAGCGATTTTCTTATTAGTCATCTTAATATTTGTTTTATTCTTTCGGCTTCTGCTTCGACGACTTTACCTTCGTATTCTGCTGCGTGATCATGAGCCGTCTTATACACTGGTCTTTTTTGGTCAATATGAAGGTTAAGAATTATTTCTTCTTTGTTTTCTTCAATATATAAATGAAATCTTGGGTAACCGCTTCTTTCCAATGGCCTAACAAATTGATTTTCTTTCTGAAAAAGATAACCAATCTTTCTCATCAAGTTTATTGTATTTTCTCCAGTATTTTTAATAGTAAATTTCATCCCGTTAGAGATAGGAAACGTTTTAATCTATTTTTAAGATAACGTTTACCCATTCCTGTTTTTAAATATTTTTCTCTTGACCTTGCATCTTGTGAATTTAAACAAACTTCATAATATATTAAACTAAATGGACCCCGATTTTTTGTAGAATATACTTTATTAGAATTATGCTCATTAAAACGTTTCCGTAAATCATTAGTATAGCCTGTATACCATTTTTTATCTTTTTTGCTTAATAATAAGTATATATAAAACATACCGTAAATCTCTAACGGGATTCATACTTTAATTTTACCACTATTTTTGATTTTTCTAAAGAAAAAGCTCAAATCTTATGACTTGAGCTATTATTCCTTGAATCGTTATCAGGCTAATCAACCATTGTTAAAAGCTTTTTGATTATTGCCCGGTGATGGTTCTTTAGGGCTATTTGAAGATTTTGACGCTCTTCTTTCTTTCTAGTCTGGATTAATGAAGTAAACACCTCCGGCTCGATTATACAATTCCCATAGCCTTTTAAGAAAAACGTTCCATCGCGTAGTTTTTTTACTATTACTGTTAAACGACGATCTTTCCTTCCAAGATAACGTCTTTTAACTATAACCAGTGTCCCTTTTTTGATTTTCATAATTTTGTCCTTTCAAAAATGTTAAGGTTCTGGATTAAATGAGCTAATACTGTATTTTACATTTTATTGGAGTTGTGTCAATATTAAAGAATGAAAAGACGGAGAGTTTTCATTGCTATAAATTTACCAGAGGATGTTAAGAAGAAACTCGCAGAGTATCAAGAGAATTGGCCAGATCTACCAATTAGATGGACAAAACAGGATAATATTCATATTACTTTAGTTTTTCTGGGGTATGTTGCAGATGAAGAGCTTGTAGAGGTTTGTAAGGCTGTAAAAGAAGTAGGTTCCAGGCATTCATCATTTTCTGTTAATTTATTTAAAATATGCTATGGTCCCACAGATAAAAAACCTCCTCGCATGGTTTGGGCAATAGGGGAGAAGTCAGAAGAATTTGCTTCTTTAAAAGAAGATTTAGATAAATCTTTAGCGAATTCAGAAAAAAGGCAGTTTTCTCCTCATATTACTTTGGGAAGAATTAGAAAATGGGAATGGCAGAGAATTGAGCCGGAAGAGAGGCCAAGCGTTGATGAAGAAATAAATTTGAGTTTTTCAGTTGATTCAATTGAAATAATGGAAAGCGTATTAAAGAGAGGAGGACCTGAATATACAATACTTGAATTAGCCAAATTGGCTGATTCAAAAATTTCTAATTTCTAATTTCTAATTTTTAATAATATGAAAATACATTTTATTGGTATTAAAGGAATTGGAGTAAGCGCTCTTGCAGGATATTACTTAGCAAAGGGTCATAAGGTCAGCGGCTCTGATGTTGTTTTTGGGCCTCATAGAGCTAAGAATCTACCAAAGGATACTGATTTAGTAATTCATAGTCCAGCAGTCCAACCAGATAATCCTGAGATTAAGCAAGCAAAGAAGCTTAAGATTAAAATTCAGAGCTATCCCCAAGCATTAGGAGATTTAACTAAAGAATATTTTACCATTGCTGTTTCTGGAACTCATGGCAAAAGCACAACTTGCGCAATGATTGCTTTAATTTTAATGAAAGCAGGGCTTGATCCAACAGTAATTATTGGCACTAAATTGAAAGAGTTTGGCAACAAAAATTTTAGAATAGGGAAGAGCAAATACCTTGTTATTGAGGCAGATGAATGGCAGGCCTCTTTTTTAAATTATTGGCCTAAGATTATTGTTTTAACCAATATTGAAAGAGAACATCTGGATTATTACAAGGATTTGAAGCATATTTTAAGAACTTACAAAGAATTTATTTCACATCTTTCAGAAGATGGTCTTTTGATAGATGCAAGAGAATATAGTTTAAAACAGAAAGAAGCAAAAAGATTAAGAAAAATTCTAAAAATACCAGGTGAGCATAATATATATAATGCTCTTGCTGCTTTGGCTTTGGCAAGAGAATTGAAAATTCCAGATAAAATTTCTTTCAAAGCATTATCAGAATATAAAGGAGCTTGGCGACGTTTTGAGATTGTAAAAAAGGGGAAGACAATATTTATTTCTGATTATGCTCATCATCCAACAGAAGTCAAAGCAACATTAAAAGCAGCTAGGGAGAAATTTCCAAATAAAAAGATTTGGTGTATTTTTCAACCTCATCAATATCAGAGAACTTATTATTTATTTGATGATTTTGTCAGAGTTTTTTCTAATGCCCTTCGGCAAACTCAGGGTAAACCCTTAATAGATAAATTAATAATTACTGATATTTATGATGTTGCTGGCAGAGAAAAAAAGAAAATAAAGGAAAAAATAAACTCAGAAGAGTTAATTAAGAAAATTAAGAAAGCCCAGGAGATATATTTACCAATAGAGAAAATAAAAAACCACTTGAAGAAAAATCTAAAAGGCGGGGAAGTAGTTATAATTATGGGCGCAGGGGATGTGTATAAATTACTTGACAAGGTTTGATAAAAGAGAGAAAATTAAAAAAGAAAGGTCTTATAAAAGGTCTCTAATAAAATTATTAACTTTTAAAAATTATGAGTCCAACAACCATTGGAATAATTGTAGCTGCTGTTGTAGTGGTAGCAATATTACTGTATGTTTTTAAAGATAAGATTTTCAAGAAAAAAGAAGGAGGCGGACCGCCTATGACACCGCCAACAGCGCCGCCAACAGCGCCGCCAACAGCGCCACCAGGAGGACCAGCAATGTAAGAAATAAAAACGCCCGTCATTCTTCAACGGGCGTTTGCTTTTGAGCTGGCTCATTTTGTTGAGCCTTCTCTTTTTGAATCGCGTCGTATATTTCTCTTCGGTAAACAGGAACTTCCTTTGGGGCTGTGATTCCGAGACGAACTTTGTTGCCCCGGACATCAACAATAATAATCTCAACATCATCACCAATCATAATTGACTCATCTCTTTGTCTACTTAACACCAACATTTTAATTCCTTTCAATTTACTCCTATATTTACTTGTTAATGTTTACGCTATTTAAATATAGCAAACTCAATAGAGTTTGTCAAGTAAAAAAAGAAGCCCTGCCAGAGCAGGGCTTTTGGTTGTTTTTTGAGGCGGGATGTTAGAATGCGTAGATTGGTTCGAGTTCCGACGGGGCTGGTAGATGACCGTAATACTCACCATTTGGACCAACATAACCAACACCTTGTTTTCTCAGCCTTATTTTACTAATGGAGCCATTGCTATTGATGATATTGACGGTAACTATATTCATTTCCTGCCGCAGGCTATCTATTTCGGCTCGCGTTTCTTTGTTATCTTTGTCAGCGCCAATTGCACCACCAACTGCAGCACCTAATCCAGCCCCAATAAGGGTTGATTGAGTATCACCGCCAGCTAACGCGCCGATACCAGCACCAAGAGCACCACCTAATCCAGCTCCGGTTGTAGCATTGCTACCACCTTCACATCCTCCGAAGACCAGCATCACACTCATCAAAACAACCATTACACAAATAAACAGTTTTCCTTTTTTCATTTCCAGTTCCTTTCAAAACTTAACCTTAACTTATTGTAAAACAACACTATATTGAATTCTATCATATCTATAAATCTTTGTCAACCCCGTACGGGGTCACCCTTGCACTAGCTATTTTCAAATATGGGAGAGTTGTGTATAATAGATTTAATGGGAAGAATTGTTAATAAAGAGACAACTAAATATTTAGACAAGAAAGTAAAGGTTTGTGGTTGGGTGAATTCCATTAGGTCGCATGGTAAGATTGTTTTTATTGACCTTCGTGATATGACAGGGATTGTTCAATTGGTTTGTACGTCAGATATTGCTAAAGATATTCGTCCTGAATGGGTTATAGAGGTAATAGGGAAAGTTTGTAAGCGGCCTTCCAAGATGGTAAATCCGAAAATTGAAACAGGCAAGATAGAGATTTCTGTAGAAAAGTTAAAAGTTTTATCTAAGGCAAAGACATTGCCTTTTTCTATTGATGGAGACGGATATGAGATAAATGAAGAAAAGAGAATGAAATACCGTTATTTGGATTTAAGAAGACAGAGAATGAAAAGAAATATGATTGAAAGGCAAAGAGTAATTCAGTTTATAAGGGATTTTCTCCAAAAACAAGGTTTTATTGAAATAGAGACCCCTATTTTGACTAAATCAACTCCAGAAGGAGCTCGTGACTTTATAGTTCCATCGCGATTACAGCCAGGAAAGTTTTTTGCATTGCCTCAAGCTCCTCAGCAGTATAAGCAATTGTTGCAGATAGCAGGAATTGAAAAGTATTTTCAAATAGCTCGTTGCTTTAGAGATGAAGATCCTCGGGCTGACAGGCAGGTAGAGTTTACCCAATTGGACTTAGAAATGTCTTTTGTAGAACAAAAAAATGTAATGGACTTAACAGAGAGATTATTCATTGAACTTGTTAAAAAACTATATCCAGAGAAAAAGATACAAAACATTCCTTTTCCAAGAATTCCTTATGAAAAGGCAATGAAGAAATACAATACTGACAGGCCTGATTTGCGTAAGAATAAAAATAATCCTGACTTGTTGGCTTTTTGCTGGATAATTGATTTTCCGTTTTTTGAAAAAGATGATAAGAATAAATGGACTTTTACTCATAATCCTTTTTCAGCTCCAAAACCAGAATTTATGCAGGATTTGCTGAAGAAAAAGAACATTAAGAATATTTTAACTACTCAATATGATATTGTATTGAATGGATGGGAATTAGGAGGAGGAAGCATAAGGAATCACAGGCCTGAAGCGCTTGAAGCGGTATTTGAGACAATTGGGTATAGGAAGAAGGAGATTAAAGATAAATTTGGTCATATGCTGAAAGCATTTGAATACGGGGTTCCGCCTCATGGCGGGATTGCTCCAGGCCTTGATAGGTTTTTAGCTGTTCTGCTTAAAGAGCCGAATATTAGAGAAGTTATTGCTTTTCCAAAAACAGGGGATAGCAGGGATTTGATGATGGACGGGCCTTCAGAGGTTTCAGAAGAGCAATTAAAAGAACTGAAAATTAAAGTAATTAAAAAATCTAAGAAATGAGATTAAAAATTCTCTTAATTTCTCTTATTCTGAGTCTGCCTTTTTGGTGGGGAATGAATGTTTTATCAGAGAATTTAAACGATGTTTGGCTTGGGAAAGAATTAAATAGAAGCTTAAGGATTTCAGATAGGCAAATAGGGGAATTGAAATTAGAAAAACAGGTTCGCCAACGTTTTAAAAACTTAAAGATTGATGCCAAAGCTGCTATTTTAGTTGAGGTTGGTGAAAACAATAATGAAAGGATTTTATTTGAAAAGAATTCTCAAAAACCTTTGGCTATTGCTTCTCTAACTAAACTAATGACAGCTTTAGTTATTTTTGATCTTGATGAAACTTATGCTCCATCCAAACTAATTAAAATAACTAAACAGGCAGTAGAACAGGAAGGCCGGTCTAAATACAAAGACTTAACAATAGGGGGGAGTTTATCAGTTAAAAATCTTCTTTATATCACCTTGATTGAATCAAGTAATGATGCTGCTTTTGCCTTAACTGAACCAATTGGCAAACAAGGATTTGTTGAATTAATGAATGTTTATGCTAAAGAAATAGGACTTGAAAATACTTATTTTGTTAATCCTACTGGTCTTGAGCCAGATAATCTTGATGAAGAAAAGAATGCTTCAACTGTTAGAGATATTGTAAAACTCACAAAATATATCTTAAAAAAATATCCTAAAATCTTTAAAATCACAACTAAGCAATCTTATGAAGTTTTAAAACCAGATGGCACGCTTCATCATTTCATTCCTAAAAGCACTAATGAACTTTTAGGAGAGATTCCAGAGATAATTGGAGGAAAAACTGGTTGGAGTCCTGAAGCTAGCGGCTGCTTACTCCTGGTTTTAGACAATCCAGAAGAAGAAGAAAGTTATTTTATTAGCATTGTTTTAGGCACCAAAGACCGTTTTGCAGAAACGCGCAAACTCATCAATGCATTGCGTTAAGCCTGGCTTAACGCAAACTTAACGCAAAAGAGATATAACAAGCTAATTTTGGCTTGCTTTTTTGTTTAATTTGTGGTATTATGTAAAAGTTAATAAAACAATATGAACTTTTACAATTTGGAAAGGAAAAGATTATGTTCAGCTCAATTTATGTGATTTTCGCGGTTACATGTATTATTTTTAGTGCCATTATGGTAGAGATTAAACAATTCGGCGTAGCTCTACTTTTTGGATTACTTACTATTTTTCTCTGCTTTTGTTTTCTGAGTTCTGATATTTGTAACAAATTAGAGCAACAGAATAAAGATAAAAAGGTAGAAGAAGAGTAAAAGCTACCTGAGCCTCTTCCTCTTTTTTAAAATGGGCATAGAAATTTCTGTGCCCTTTTTTCTTGAATAAAAAAGGAGAAAGTAATATAATAAGAGAATGAACGAGATTACGATATGTGGTTTTTAGTCAACACTTTACGACTATTATTCCATTTCAGATCAATATTGAGATAACAAGCTAAATGGCTTGTTTTTTATTAAAATAGCAGAATGAGAAAGTTCTTGTATAAAAAAAGCACCTACTAAATTTCAGTGCTTTATTCACTAAGAGGTATCTTTTGAGATTACTCTTTTAGCTTTTTATATATATCAGCAGCTGAAAGAGAATTATATCCATCATAAACAAGATATTTTTTGTCCCTATCTCCCTTAATGACAAATCTTAGCTCCACTCCAGCAAAATTAATGTCTTTTGGTGTTTCTTTTGTTTCTTCTCCGTTGACAAAAATTTTTCCGTCTTTTTTTTCAACAGTTATTTCTTCTATCTCGCCTTGTCCGAACTGTTGCCAACGCTGTGCTCTTATCTTAAATCTTGTATCCATTCTGATTCTCCTTATTTAATTTGCCTAATAAAATTATTAAATGAACTGAGTTTAAATTACACCCGTTATTTAAATTTGTCAATAGCTTGCGTGATTTTTATTAAAATACTATAATAAGAGAATGAACGAAATTACGATATGTGGTTTTTAACCAACACTTTACGACTATTATTCCATTTCAGATAGAAATTGAGATATAACAAGCTAAAAGCTTGACTTTTTATTTACTTGTGCTAATATCAAGAATCAAGTTAAGAAATTGTTTCTTAACAAATGCAACTTTAAAACTTCATATTGAAAGGAGAAAATTATGAAACTGAAAGAAATGAAAAGGTTCCCGAAGAAAGCAGATAAGGCTAAGCTTTATTTTTCAAAAGATAAGGATTTAACTGTTCCTTATCGAGAAAATGATCAGATTTTTTTACCGAGTTCCGACCAAAACGCTGAATTTTTCCGTTTACAAAAAGCTCGACAATTTCTATTTAGGCTGCCAGCGGGTAATACCCAGTCTAGCTGGAGAAACTTCTTTGGGGGAACAGACCATCGTCCTTTTCTTGTCGAATTAGATTACAAAGCATTTGAGATTTTCAAAAGGAAAGGATCAAAGGCTTTTTATGAAACACTAAAGCCAGAAATAATTACGAGACTTGAAGAAAGGTTTAAAGTTAGTTCTAAACGCCAAGGAGATATTTGGGCAGTTCCGATTCCCTACGGCTGGGACGATATTAAATTTTTCCTTCTTCTTTTTGGAGGAAAAAAAGAAGCAAAAATCCTTTCTTTGAAATTGGAACATATTTTTGATACTCGCCATAGATTCACAGGTTCATGTATTGATGGTATTTGGTGTCAGGATTTATTTCCAGATGAGATCGAGCCTAATCCTATTCTTGTCGAAGGTAAGTTGGAGGCAGCTGACCACTTACCATTAAAGCTTGACGGAATGCATGTGTTAGCCCAAACAGAACACTTGATCAACCCATCAGATAGTGATTGAGAAGTAAGCTAAAAGAGCCCATCAAAGAGAAATCTGGTGGGCTATTTTTTTATTTTCTTGAATAAAAAAGGAGAAAGTAATATAATAAGACAATGAATGAGATTACTATAAATGTTATTAAGATTTTTGTGCTTGGAGCAATGAGCTTTATTTTAGCTTTTTGGTTGACTCCAATTTTGACTCATTTTCTGTATAAACACAAACTTTGGAGAAAAGAAATTAGGACAAAATCAATAGACAATAAAGAACTTTTTTTCTTTAAGAAATTTCATTCTGAAAAAGAAATCCATGTTCCAAGATTTGGAGGATTGCTTATCTGGACAAGCGTTTTAATCTTAGCTGTTCTTTTTTTCTTATTGTCTAAAACAGATATTTGGTGGTTTAAAAAGCTAAACTTTTTAAGCAGGTCTCAGACATGGCTGCCTCTTTTTGCTTTGATTGCAGCTTCTCTTGTAGGACTTACAGATGATGTTCTTCAGGTATTGAAGAAAGGCAAGTATATTGGAGGAGGCTTAATGTTAAAATACAGATTAGTCTTAGTTATTTTAATCGGGTTAATTGGTGCCTGGTGGTTTTACTTTAAGTTAGGATATAGCACTATTCATATTCCTGGAAATGGGGATTTTTTTATAGGAATTTGGTATATTCCTCTTTTTGTTTTAGTAATGCTGGCAACTTACAGCGGGGGAGTAATTGATGGTTTAGACGGCCTGGCTGGAGGAGCTTTTGCTGTAATCTTTGCTGCTTTTTCAGGGATTGCTTTGTTTAACGGCCAGATTGATTTAGCTGCTTTCTGCGCTGTAATTGCTGGAGCAATTTTAGCTTTCTTATGGTTTAATATTCCGCCTGCAAGATTCTATATGGGGGAGACAGGAATGTTGGGCCTTTGCTGCGCTTTAACAGTAGTTGCTTTTTTAACTGATTCTATTTTAGTTCTGCCAATAATTGGGTTTTTGCTTGTTATTGAATCTGGCTCAGTAATTCTTCAGCTTTTATCAAAGAAATTCCGTAAGAAAAGGGTTTTCTTAGCAGCTCCTATTCATCATCATTTTGAAGCCAAGGGCTGGCCTCATTCTAAAATCACAATGCGATTTTGGGTAATTGGAGTTGTAATGGCTATTGTTGGAGTGGCAATTCGGTTATTGGGTTAAATTAGTTTTGAATAAGAAAAAGGGACAAATTATTTTTGTCCCTTTTTTATTTGTTTAAGAGTTCGTTCAATCTTCTGAAGAATTCTGCCGTCAGGTTTTCTGCTTTTTCTTTTGAGAAACTTTTGCGCCTCTGATATTATTTTAGGCAAAGCATACATAGAAGGCAAATCAATAATATACTTTAAATCTTCTTCATTTGGATCAAGTTTCTTTATTTTTAGCCATAAAATCATTCTTGCTTTTGCATTGGTTGTTATTTCAAAGAATCTTATCATCACTTGCAAAGCCTTACGGTTGCTGATAGATTTTTTTTCGATTCTTTGAAAAAGTTCCTTTATTGCTTCTGATTCTATTGTTTCGCCCAATTCAACTAAGTTGTTCTCAGTGCATATATCAAAACACTGTTTTAAGAATTTCTTTTTTAGGGCTTTATCTTTCTGCAGGATGTCTTTAGTTAGATCGATCATGCGGTAGAAATTATCAAAGTTAAGATTGTCTCTATCTAAGAACTCAATCAATACATCTCTTCGCAATACATTATACTCTATGTTTCGTTCAATATAGAGCAGGCTTTTTATATTCAGCCTCTTTTTATTTTTATTCCATAATCTTTGCAGTTTAATTTCTGGTGATTCTTGCTTTCTATATCTTTTTAATCTTTCTCGTGTTTTGAGAGACGCTGCTTTACTGTACTTTTTTAAACGTGTATCTATTTTTTCATTTTTTATCTCCTTGTAAAAGAACAAAAACAATTACTACTAAAACCTTATAACTTATTTAAAGTTTTGTCAATCTTTGCTATAGTGAAGTAATGAAACCATTCAAAAATAAGAGAGTTGTAGTGATGGGGTTGGGGCTGCTTGGCGGCGGAGTTGGCGCTGCTAAGTTTTTTTGTAAGCAGGGAGCTAAAGTTTTAGTAACAGATTTAAAAACAAAAAGGCAGTTAAAAAAGTCAGTTGATAAATTAAAAGGGCTGTCTATTAAGTTTGTGTTAGGAAAACATAAACAAGAGGATTTTATTAATGCTGATTTAATCATCAGGAATCCTGGTGTTCCAAGAGAATCTAAATATTTAAAAATCGCCAAAGATAATAATATTCCTGTAAAAACAGATATAGATATATTCTTTGATTTATGCGCGGCTCCAATTATTGGAATTACTGGCACTAAAGGTAAATCAACTGTTGCTACTCTGATTTATTTATTTTTGAAAACTAAGTTTCCAAATACGATTTTAGCAGGAAATATTGGTGTTTCTCCTTTGGAAATTTTACCAAAAATAAATAAAAACACAAAAGTAGTTTTAGAACTTTCCAGTTTTGAGCTTGAAGGTTTGAAAAGAAGTCCTCACATCGCTGTTATTACTACTTTATTTCCAGACCATTTAAACAGGTATAAGAATTTTAGAGAGTATATTAATGCTAAGAAATCAATTTTCAAGTATCAGAGGAAAAATGATATATTAGTTTTAAATAGTGATGATGAAACAAAAAAACTTTGTTCAGAAGCTAAATCTAAAGTTTGTTTCTTTAAAGGCTCTAATGTTGCAGCCGCTGTTTTAGTAGCTGAACTTTTTAAAATCTCTAAAAAAGATATTAAGAAAGTTCTTTCTAATTTTAAAGGTCTTCCTGATAGACAAGAACTGATTGCTACAAAAAGAGGAGTGAAATATATTAATGATACTACTGCTACTACGCCGCAGTCTGTGATGTTAGCAATAAAGAGATTTTCAAGCTTAAGGATTATTCTTATTGCAGGAGGTGTAGATAAAAAGCTGAACTATAGAGGATTAGCAAAAGAGATTAAGAAAAATGTGTATTGTCTTATTCTTTTGCCAGGAACAGCCTCTAATAAAATTAAAAAGGAGTTGACAGAGACCCGGGTCTCTGTTTTTCTTGTGAAATCAATGAGAGAAGCGGTCAAGAAAACTTCAAAATTGGCCAAAAAAGGAGATATTGTTTTGCTTTCTCCTGGAGCAGCAAGTTTTAATTTATTTGATAATGAATTTGACAGAGGCAAGCAGTTTATTAAAGCTGTTAAAGAATTATGAAACAGAGTAAAAAATACAATTTTGATTATGTTTTAGCTGGTACAGCAGGTATTTTATTAATCATAGGAATTGTAGTTTTGGCTAGTGTATCAGCAAGTTTTTCTCAAGTAAAGTTTGGCAAAACAACTTATTATCTTTTTCATCAGATGATTTATGGATTGATTCCTGGACTTGCGTTGGGTTTTATTGCCTTTAGAATAAAATTGTCAATCTTAAGAAAATTAGCCTGGGTATTTATGTTAATAAATCTGGTTCTTATGGCTTTGATTTTTATTCCAAAATTAGGCATTGTTTCTGGCGGAGCGCCTCGCTGGATAAATCTGGGCTTTATTTCTTTTCAGCCATCTGAATTTCTAAAACTAAGTTTTATTCTTTATCTTTCTGCTTGGCTAACTAGTTCTCTAAGAGACAAGAGAGTTTTTACTTTGATTCCTTTTTTAGTAGTATTAGGAATTCTTGCTGTTCTTTTAACTCTACAATCAGATGTTAGTACTTTAGGCCTGATTATCTTAGTTGGTATTTTAATGTATTTTTCATCGGGCCTGCCATTTTGGCATACTATTTTAGTGCTTTTAATATTTGCAGGAGGAATGTGGGGATTAATAAAAATTGCTCCTTATAGAATGAAAAGGATTTTGGTTTTTTTGAATCCAGGAATTGATCCAATGGGAATGGGTTATCAAATAAAACAAATTCTGATTGCTATTGGTTCTGGAGGAATTTTGGGCTTAGGTCTTGGAATGTCTGTACAAAAGTTTGGCTGGATTCCCCAGACAATGTCAGATTCTGTGTTTGCCGTATTTGCTGAAGAAACAGGATTTGTTGGTTCTTTAATCCTAATTTCTCTTTTTCTGGTTTTACTCTGGAGAGGACTTAGAATTGCCAAGATATCTCAGAATAGATTTTCTCAGCTTTTTGCAATAGGTATAAGTTGTTGGATTTGCATTCAGGCCTTTATCAATATGGGGGCAATGATTGGCATTTTACCTTTAACTGGTATTCCTTTGCCATTTATTAGTTATGGGGGGTCTCATATGGTTGTTGAGTTAATTGGAATAGGAATTCTTTTAAACATTTCAAAATCAAATAAAAGATGATATAATAAATTAATATGAAGATATTATTTACTGGCGGTGGAACTGCTGGTCACATTTTCCCAATAATCGCTGTTATTAGAGAGATGAAGAAGAGTTATCCTTATGCAGGATTTGAGTTTTTTTACTTAGGGCCTAAAGATAAATTTGCTAAAGAGCTTCTTTCCAAAGAAGGGGTTGAAGTAAAAAGAATTTTAGCTGGTAAAGTTAGGAGATATTTTTCTTTCAAGAATATTATTGATATTTTTAAGTTTCCTATTGGAATTCTCCAGGCGTTTTATCACATTTTTGTTATTTCCCCAGATGTTATTTTCAGTAAAGGAGGATATGGGTCAATATCTGCTTCTATTTCTGGTCGCATTTTGATGGTTCCAATCTTTTTGCATGAATCAGATATTTCTCCTGGTTTGGCTAATAGGATAGTAGGCAAGTTTGCTTTAGAGATTTTTATCTCTTTTCCTGTCAAGAAAACAGAATACTTCCCAGCTAAGAAAATGCTTTCAGTTGGCAATCCTGTAAGAAAAGAGATTTTAGATAGTTCTAAAGAAGAGGCAAAGAAATTATTTGGATTAACACAAGAAAAGCCAGTAATTCTAATCTTGGGCGGTTCTCAGGGCGCTCAAAGAATAAATGATAAATTATTATCAATTCTGCCTAATATTCTAAAAGATTATGAGATAATTCATCAGACAGGTAAGAGAAACTTTGAGCAGGTAAGAAAGGAAGCAGAAGTTGTAATAAGTAAAGATTTTAAAAAATATTATCATCCCTGCCCGTTTTTAAATGAAAAAGAGTTAGCTAATGCTTATTTGGCAGCTGATTTAATTATTAGCAGAGCAGGCGCAGGGACTATTTTTGAAATCGCACTTATAGGTAAACCGAGCATTTTAGTTCCTTTGCCCGAATCAGCTCAAAATCATCAAGTTAAAAATGCTTATGCTTTTGCTGAGAACGGAGCTAGTTTAGTAATAGAAGAAGCAAATTTCAGGCCTCATTTTGTTTTGGAAAGAATAAAGCATTTATTTTCCCAGCCAGAGAGGTTAAAACAAATGACAGAAAGAGCAAAAGAGTTCTCCCGACCCAATGCTGCCAGAATAATCGCTGAATACATAGTAACATATTTAAATCAGTAATTCACACACAATAAAAAAGCGCCAAGTTTTGTAAACTTGACGCCTATAGTCCTCTTGGAAGTAAACCAGGCGGACTTTTCTGTTCAGACATCAACTACTATGATAAAATCAGCAGTTCCATGATCCCATCTGGGATTAAATTCTGGTTGTTGGAACGTTTCACGGTAGCGAGAGTGAATCTCATTCTTACCACCTTCATATTTAATGTCGGAGTCAGTGATTATCACTAGACAATCTTTATCTCCGAGACCATTATTAAGAGCTATCTTATAGGCGTTTTCGATGCTCACCGGCCAAGAATCTCGTAACTGATCAGCGACCTTTTGTGCGTTATTACCATCACAACCAGCCACAATCTTCATTACAACTTTCCCGCCAGACCTAATTGTAATAAGACCTTGTGTCATCCTTATATCCTTTCTAGTTAAATTGTGAATAAAGATTTTTAGTTCTTTTACTATTTACAATATATCATATTACTTCAAATATGTCAAGCGTTTGGGCGGGGTTGGTGTGGATTTGCACAAACCTTGTTTTTGTTTTTGATATGCTTTAAAATAAACTAATATGGCTACTATTGATGAAATTAGGAAAAATAGGGTGAAGAAGTTAAAATGCATTGAGAGCGCTGGGTTTTTGGCTTATCCTGGCCAGACAAAAAGAACTCATACTTGCGAACAAGCTCTTGAGGATTTTAATAAACTTTCCAGAGTGAAAAAAGAAATAGTTTTAGCAGGCAGGATAATGTCTTTAAGGCAGCATGGAGGTTTGGTTTTTTCTCATATTAAAGATGGCTCTGGTAAAATTCAAGTTTTGTTTAAAAAAGATAGATTAGGAGAAAAGAACTTTCAATTTTTCTTGGATAATTTTGATATTGGAGATTTTATTGAAAATAGAGGTATATTATTTAAAACCAAAAAAGGAGAAAAAACTCTTGAAGTTGCTGATTTTAAAATTTTAGCCAAAACGCTTTTACCTCTTCCAGAAAAATGGCATGGTTTAAAAGATGTTGAAGAGAGATATCGCAAAAGGTATTTAGATTTGATTTTTAACTCTGAAGTCAAAAAAAAGTTTGAGCTGCGCGCTAAAATTATTAAAGAGCTTAGAGAATTCTTAGATAAAGAGGGATTTTTAGAAGTGGAAACCCCAATTTTACAACCACTTTATGGAGGAGCAAAAGCTAAGCCATTTAAAACTCATTTAAATGCTTTAGATATAGATATGTACTTAAGAATTTCTCCTGAACTTTATCTAAAACGGCTTTTAATCGGTGGGTTTGAAAAAGTGTATGAAATAGGAAAGTGTTTTAGGAATGAAGGCATAGACAAAGCTCATAATCCTGATTTTACAATGCTTGAGTTCTACTGGGCCTATGCTGATTACAAAGATATGATGAAATTTACAGAGAAAATGCTTTCTGAATTGATTAAGAATTTATTTGGAAGTTTAAAGATAAAATATCAAGGAAAAACAATAAATTTTAAACCTCCTTGGCCAAGAATTGAATTTAATCAGCTTTTGAAAAAATACACTAAGATTAATTTAGATGAAATACATATTCAGGCATTGAAAAAACAAGCTAAGAAATTAGGGGTTGAAGCAAAAGGAGAAAAAGCAGAAATAGCTGATGCTATTTATAAAAAGGTTTGTCGCTCAAAAATCTGGCAGCCAACATTTGTAATTCATCATCCCTTAGGAGCTTTTCCTTTAGCAAAGTCGCTTCATAAGAATCCAGAAAAAACAGCAAATTTCCAATTAGTAGTGGCTGATACTGAATTAATCAATGCTTTTTCTGAACTTAATAATCCTATTGAGCAGAAGAAAAGATTTGAAGAACAGGAAAAGATATTTAAAACAGGTTTTGAACAAGCTCAGAGAATGGACAAGGACTTTATTCAGGCATTAGAATACGGTATGCCTCCTGCTACTGGTTTTGGAATGGGAATTGATAGATTAACAGCATTATTAACTGATTCGCATTCTTTGCGAGAAGTAATTTTATTTCCCACAATGCGTCCAAAGTAATATGCTTGATATAAAATTCATTAGAGAAAATCCAGATAAAGTTAAACAAGCTTGTAAAAATAAGCAAGTCAAAGTTGATATTGACAAACTTTTGAAGATTGACAAAGAAAAAAGAAGAATTCAGACAGAATTAGAAAAAATCTTTGCTCAGAAGAATAAAGCAGGCAAAGAAATTGGAGCAGCGAAAAATAAAACAGAAAAGAAAAAGATTATTTCACAAAT
Source organism: Candidatus Nealsoniibacteriota bacterium (assembly GCA_030617105.1). Lineage (GTDB taxonomy): Bacteria > Patescibacteriota > Minisyncoccia > Minisyncoccales > GWA2-38-27 > JAUWYA01. Next base: position 853 of record JAUWWC010000008.1, on the reverse strand, counting down.
GCAGAAAATAGATAAAAAGAGCGATAAGCTAAAAGCGAGCTTAAAGAAACTTAATGAAGAATTTGAAGATTTGATGTATCAAATTCCGAATATACCTTTAGATGATGTGCCGGTTGGCAAAGACGAAAAGGATAATGTTGTTATACGAGAAGTAGGCAAGAAACCAAAATTTAGCTTTAAGCCAAAAGATTATTTAGAAATTGCTGAGAAGCTTGATTTAATTGATGTAAAAAGGGCAGCAAAAGTATCTGGAACTCGTTTTGGCTATTTAAAGAATCAAGCTGTTTTGCTTGAATTCGCTTTAGAAAATTTAGCTTTAGATATTTTATTAAAACAAGGATTTTCACCAATAGATCCTCCTATAATGATGAAGTCAGAAAAGATAAGAGGCATGGGATATTTAGAACAATCAGATGTAGAAGAAGCATATTATCTTCCTAAAGACGATTTATTTTTAGCAGGCACTGCTGAACAACCAATTGGAGCAATGCATGCAGATGAGGTTTTTAGAGAAAAAGATCTGCCGAAAAGATATCTTGGTTTTTCATATTGCTTTCGCAGAGAAGCTGGTTCTTATGGCAAAGACACTAAGGGAATTTTTCGAGTCCACCAATTTTATAAAGTGGAGATGTTTAGTTTTTGCCAGCCGGAAAAGTCATTAAAAGAGCACGAATTTATTTTGTCTTGCCAAGAAAAATTAATGAAACTTTTAAAAATTCCTTATCAAGTAATTCAGATATGTACTGGAGATCTTGGGAATCCAGCTGCTGCAAAATATGATATTGAGGCATGGATACCTTCTGAAGCACGTTATCGGGAAACTCATTCTACTTCTAATTGTACTGATTTTCAG